>JBLRXF010000428.1:1693-2413 GCA_047920875.1 Haliea sp.
GCTACACGCCCTATCAGGGCATCCCGCAACTCCGGGTCCAGGGTCGCAAAATCGGCTTGGTGCTCGCGCGCGGCAAGCTCGCTGATGGCCTTGAGGCCCTCCTTGTAGAAGTTGACCAGGGTCATGGGAAAATCAAGATAGTTGAGCATCAGCAGGGGAACATCGTTGGCGAGCTGACTGTCGACAAAGTGCGCTATGCCCGCTTCGGCAGCTCCTGGCATCAGGGTGTCCCCAAGTGCATCGAGGATGGCAACTTCCTCGGGGGAGAGTACCGTGTACTCTTGCCCCTGTGCCCGGGCAAGTCTTGGGCTGCAAGCCGTTACCGTGGTGGCAATCACGGCTGCCGACAGGCTGCACGCCGTCTGTCGAATGAATCGCCTGCGAGTCTGCATCAAACCCCCTTTGTTGTCAGTTCCCGGCGCAGCAGTCGCCGCTCCAGCTGTCTGGCCAGCAGCACGATGACCGATACCAGCAGCAGATAAACAACCGCCGCCAGCATATAGGCCTTGAAGAACTGGAAGTTGGTTGAAGCCAACTCCTGAACCCGCGCAAAGAATTCGGTGTATTGAATCAGAAAAGCTATGGAGCTGTCTTTGATATTGTTGATGCACTGGTTGGTGAGTGCAGGGACGGACAGCCTGAGGACCTGGGGTAAGGTGATATAGCGGAATATCTGCCGGTCGCTGAAGCCCTGCGCCCAGGCCGCGTCGATCTCCACCG
>JBLRXF010000429.1:0-2410 GCA_047920875.1 Haliea sp.
CTTGGAGCTGCGCCAAACCTTGAAGAGGGTACCAGCTGAATGATCGCAGCACACAAACACCTCCCCGTTCCACTCTGGTCAGCGCTGGTGCCGATTATCTCCCTGGCGGTCGCGGCGGCGTTAATCGCCTTGTGGTCGGGGTCTGTTCCCGGGCTACTTGTACCAGTTGCGGCCATACTATTATTCGCCTCGGTCCTGGCGGCCGTACATCACGCCGAAACGATTGCGCATCGGCTGGGGGATCCATACGGCGCCATTATTCTCGCGCTTGCCGTGACGGTCATCGAGGTCGCGCTCATCGTCTCGGTCCTGCTTGCGGCGCCGGCGGGAACCAGTGAAATCGCTCGCGATACGGTCTTTGCGGCCATCATGATCGTGTTGAACGGCATCGTCGGGCTGTGCCTACTGGTTGGAGGGCTGCGTTTTCGCGAACAGGAATTTATTGCACGGGGCGCTGTAGGGGCGCTTGCCGTGTTGGCCACGGTCGCCGTGCTTGCCCTGGTGTTGCCCAATTACACGGTTGCGGTACCGGGTCCCGTTTACGCCACGCCGCAATTAGTGTTTGTGGCGATCGTGTCGTTTGCGCTGTATGGCCTGTTCCTGTTTGTACAGACGGTGCGCCATCGTGGGGATTTCAGCGATCCGCGACCGGAGACACCCTCCGATCACAAGCCGGGGCGACAGCAGATGAGTGCTGCGCTCGTTCTTCTTCCGGTTGCACTCATCGCCGTAGTGCTGCTGGCCGAGACCCTCGCCCCGTCAGTCGAGCATGCGGTGGCACGTGCCGGTCTACCCGCTGCACTTGTCGGGGTGGTGATCGCCATGACAGTCCTGCTTCCCGAGGGCATGGCTGCGCTGCGTGCCGCTTGCGCCAACCGCATTCAAAGCAGTCTCAACATGGCGCTAGGCTCGGCAATGGCCAGTATCTGCCTGACCATTCCCACTGTCGCCGTCCTGTCTATTGCAATGGGTCAACCGCTGGCACTAGGCCTGGAGGCAGAGCATATCGTGCTGCTGCTGTTGACACTGTTTGTGGCAACTCTTTCCCTGGCCATGGGTCGCACGACGATCCTGCAGGGGGGTCTCCACCTGGTGATTTTTGGTGCCTTCCTGACACTGGCTGCGATGCCTTGAGTGTCGAATCGCCGATTGAGGTGGCCACGAATGTTCGAACCAGCCACCGGTCTCTGATCAGAACTGAGACGTCGCGGCGGCCGTGCCGCCCAGGAAGTGACGGCGGCTGATCTCGGCCATCATGCGTTCATGGAAAGCTGCAGCAGTGGCGAACCTCAGCAACAGGTGCCGTGAGCCGAGGAAGCGATCGGCGAAAGGGGTCGATTGGCAGGGAGCATGAAGAATCGTGTCTCCTGGGCAATTGAAGCATGAGCACTATCAAGCGGGCGTCACAAGGCCTTGGTATCAGGTGTCCCTTGGCTAAGTTTGATGAAAGGATCAGATTGTAACAACCTGAAATCAGCCCAGAGTACGACCCGGAGCCAACCCCGCCGTATGACATCCTTACCTTTCAGAGGCGGAGATAACGCCTTTTGAAAGAGAGCCGGGCCGTGCGTCTGCGCGAATGCCACCGCAGGCGCCTGGAAGACAGAGGAAAACTTATGCATCTCTCGCCCCGCGCCCGTACCCTGCTGCTGGACGCCGCCCGGTCACTGCAACGCGCGCCCCATGTCGACAAGCGCCGCAGCCGGGTGGTGGAGGAGGTGGTGGCCTGGTGTGAGGCGCACGATATCGAGCCCGGCCCGCGGCTGACCCATGGCCGCCTGCGCCTGGATCGCGACCTGCTCGACCGGATCAATGACACCCTGGCCGCCCTGGGCCATCCCCGCCTCGAGCACTCCCTGGCGGGATTGACCAGCGCCGAGCAGGCGCGGCTCGGGAATCTCGAGCACAAGAGCGTTCGCGAGAATCCACGGGAGCATCGCGTGCTGGCCAACCTGCCCGCAGAGGATTCGCGGCCTGGCCTGGTGAGCCGCCCCCGCGACGTCCTCGACCTCGACTGGCGGGATATCTCACTGGATGCCTTCGACGTGCTGATCCAGATAGAGAACCTCGACGGCTTCTATGCCTTCGACCCGGTGATATCGGCGCAGGCAGGCTGGTACCGCCCGCTGGTGCTCTACCGCGGTGATCGCCACTACGGCGGCGCCTTCGCCAGGTTGGCCGGGGCCTGGACACGCTCAGGCAAGGCGCACCTCTACCTGGGCGACTTCGATGCCGCCGGGCTTCACAATGCATTGGGCAGCGCTGCGACCCATGTGGTGCTTCCGCCGCTGGTATTCCTTGCCAGCCAGGCCAGCGGCGAGCAGCTGCCGGCGGAGCAGTACCCCCTTCAGGCCTCGCTTCGCGACCACGCCGCGGGTCTGCCGGCAGACCATCCGCTGGTCAGCTACCT
>JBLRXF010000430.1:0-2373 GCA_047920875.1 Haliea sp.
GTGGTGGTGCGAAAGCCGATCTGCAGAACCGTACCCTCGACGATACCCTCGACATTGATCCAGTCACCCGGCTGGAAGCGGCGCTCGCCAATCACGAAGAAACCGGCGATCAGGTTCTTGAACAGATCCTGTGCGCCCAGCGCGACCGCGACGCCGAACAGGCCCAGGCCGGCGATGATGGGGCCGACGGCAATGCCCCAAAGCTCAAGGATAGTGGCCACGCCGACGATGATGAACAGGACCCGGGCGATTTTCACGATCCAGTCGATCATCGCCCCGGTCAGAAAATTGTTGGCTCTCTGCAATACCAGGCCCAGCGGCCCGGTGAGCTGATGGAAGGTCCAGAACAGGGTGAAGACCACCAGCGAACGGTTGATGTTGTAGAGGAAGCTGGCAAGTGCCTCATCCACCTTGAGTACGCTGGTGGCGAAGAATACTCCCACCACCACCGGCACGAAGCGCAGGGGTTTGTGAATGGATTCCAGCAGCACCTCGTCCAGCTGGGTGTGGGTTTTCGCGGCGCCACGCTGCAGGGCTCCGAGCACATAGTGGGTAAACAGGTTGCGAAACCCCAGGGAGAGCATAACAATCAGGATCGCCGCAAGGATGTGGACGAAATCCATCCCGTAGACGCCCTGCTGCCACACTTCGACCAGCAGCTCCCAGAAGTCCCTGAACGACGCGATTTCCATGACCTGTCCCCTGCTGTTTTGGGGCCGGATGATGCCCGCTAAGAATGCCACATGCAAATCCGCGGTCTGCCCGCGGACTGGGCACGGATCCTTCCAGCCCTTAACATGCGCTGTCTGCCGGCAGAGATCCCGCTGCTGGCCGTTGTCAGGGAGTCGGGAATGAGCCGCGCCATCACTGCCCTACTGATCATCGCCGCTTCGGCGGCACTGCTGTGGTACGTTTTCCTGGAGCGGCCGACGGTGGTCACCGCTCCAACGGCGCCCGCTGTGGTTCCCGAGATCAGCCGTGATACCGACTGGTACCCCCGCCGCGACTGGGAGCAGGCCAGCCCCGGCACCATGAACATCTCGGTCTTTGCCTACCGGGATCGCAACCGGGACGGTGTGCTCGACGCAGGAGACGTGCCGATGGCCGCGGTCGCGATTCTGCTGGAGCGGCCGGATGGCAGCCTGCGCATGATGCGCACCAACATCAACGGCTATGCCAATTTTGGCGTCCACCTGAACAGCGCCAGCGCCGATATTGGCGCGCCCGATCAGGATTACCGCTTCGAGCTGCAGGCGCCCCCCGGCTGGGAAATCACCAGCGGCACCGGTACCCACACGACCCGCTTCGAGAGGCGCGCGGGTACCCCCGCCGGGATGGTGACCGCGTCACCGCCGCCGGTGATCGGCCTCGCCCCCGTGCTGACCGTGAGCGGCAGCAATGCGGCTGGCGCTGGTGAGTTGCTGGTCATGGCACCGGAGGGCAGCCGCAGCGCGATAACCGCGGATGCGGAGGGCCGTTTCGGTTTTCCCGTCTACCCGGGCGATTGGCAGCTGCAGGCGGCGTCAGAGCCTGGCCCCCCGCTGCATGCATTCACCGTGCGGGACGCGCCTGTGGTTCTGGGTGCGCTCAACCCGCACCGCGCTGCCAACGAACCGCAGCCGGTGCCGATGGTGCTGGACTTTGACGATCTGGAGCGCTCGGTCATTGAGAAGCTGCCGGTGGGCTACCGTGGCCTGGCCTTTGATTATCTGCTCGCCATCCACAACCAGCACTACCGCGGGCCGGGGTACGTGAACGTACTTGCCAGTGGCGAGGGCGTCGCCTATAACAGTTCCGGTTACCCGGCCACCGTCACCAGCCTGAAACCGGGGGAAGTATTTGATTTTGTCGGCGCCTACTTCAGCGTGGCCTGGGAGCAGGCCGAGGGGGAGACCCTGGTGGTGGAAGGCTGGCGCGAAGGCAGGCCGGTTTACCGGGATGAGCTGAGTCTGTCACACCTGGGGCCGGTGTGGTTGCAGGCAGACTATCGCGGTATTGATGAGTTGCGGCTGAAGACAGAGCATTACTGGCAGTTCACCATGGACGATATGACGCTCCGTTTACCGCAGGAGCACTGACCGCGCTTCCACTGGTCGTGGAAGCGCGGAAAAAGTCGGCTGAAACGTTGAGTTTAGCCGGGAAACGGGACTTCAACCGCGCAGGTGGCGTCGGGCGGCAGTATGTTGGTGGGGGGGCTATCGGAACATTCGGGAACCAGTACTGGTAGCGAACCTCCGTTAGGGAGTGTGTCTTCAGGGCATTGAAAACCCCCATTGGTGAAGCCACCGACATTGGCACTAGGAGGCCGTCGGACTGACAGCGCGTGATTTATGTAATACGGCCAAGATCTTGGGGGCTGCACCGCTCTTTCCC
>JBLRXF010000431.1:0-2363 GCA_047920875.1 Haliea sp.
GTGGATAAGGGAAATTGACGGCGTGGCAGCAGCGACGCAGCAAAGATACGTTTCACCGAAAAGCGGTTAAAGCCGGGCATCAGCCAGCCGAGGAATCTGCGCTCCCGGTCTTCAGCCAGAACACTGATCTGGTTGTGATAGCGGCCGAGGTAGGCGGTGGGTGCCTGCACCCGGCGCCCGCCCAGCACGGACCCGGAGATCACCCGGTTTTCCCCTTCTTTCAACTCGCCGGCACACAGCGCCTGCAGGTCTGCGCCCAGGCGGGTGCGCAGCAGGCGCGGCTTTTCTACCTGGGGCCCCGCCAGGGCGATGACCCGGGTGGTGTGGATCTGGCCGTCCAGGAACAGGCGACCAATGGCGATGACGTCCTGGTAACCAATGGTCCACACCACTTTGCTGGAGCTGACGCCGCCGAGCACAAAGTGGATGTGAGTGCCCGCGAGGCCGGCTGGGTGGGGGCCGGCAAACTCCGCCAACTCAAGAGTGCCGGCCTGCCCCTGTGGCAAGCCTGCGCCCGGCGCGGCGCAGAGGTAGACCTTGCCCGCGGTGAGACGCGCCAGCAGGTCCTGACCCAGAGCGAACGCTTCTGGCTCCTCGGCAATGACAACCTTGGGGTCTGGCGCCAGTGGATGCGTGTCGATGGCGGTGATGAAAATGGCCGCGGCCTCGGCGTCCAGCGCCGGTACCCGGCTGAAGGGACGAGTCCGCAGCGCCGTCCACTGGCCGGCCAGGTTCAGGTGCTCGCGAATCGCCAGGGCGTCCAGCGCCCTGGCCTGCTCTGCACTCCAGGAAGGGAAGCTCTCCGAGGCGTCGCCCTCCACCTCGATCACCACCGACTGCAGGACCCGTTTGGCACCGCGGTTGATCGCCGTAACGACGCCGCCCGCGGGTGCGGTATAGCGCACACCGTCGGTCTTCTTGTCGGTAAAGAGCAGCTGTCCTGCCTTTACCCGGTCGCCTTCGGCCACTTCCATGGTCGGTTTCATGCCCACGTAGTCAGGGCCTACCAGCGCTACGGCGCGGGCCGGAGCGGCGTCTTCAATGGCTTGTTGCGGGGCGCCCTGGATGGGGATGTCCATGCCCCGTTTGATCTTGATCATACGATCTGCCTACTGATTCATGAGTAAGAGGATGACGGCCGGAACCGTGACGACGCGCGGCGCGGCATTATAGCCGATCCCGCTGCGAGAAGGCCACAGTGCGCGCCGGCAGCAAGTTGATTTGCAACAACTTTTACTGCGCCGTCGCTAGGCCTGCCGCTTCTTCGGATAGCGCGCATAGTTGATGCCCGCCATCTGCTCCAGAATGCGGTACACCTGGCAGCTGTAGCCGAACTCGTTGTCATACCACAGGTACAGCACCGCCTGGGTGCCGTTGAGGATGGTGGCCTGGGCGTCAAAGATGCAGGCGTGACGCGAGCCGACGAAATCGCTGGAGACCACCTCCGGGGAGTTGGAATAGTCAATCTGCTTGCGCATATCGGAGTGCAGCGCCATGTGGCGCATGTACTCGTTGACCTCATCCTTCGTTGTCGCCACCCCCAGAGTGAGGTTGAGAATGGCCATGGACACGTTGGGGATCGGCACCCGGATCGCGTTGCCGGTCAGTTTGCCCTCCAGCTGCGGCAGCACCTTGGCCACGGCCTTGGCGGCGCCGGTCTCGGTGATCACCATGTTCAGGGGCGCGCTGCGCCCCCGGCGATCCGCGTGATGGTAGTTGTCGGTCAGGTTCTGGTCGTTGGTATAGGCGTGCACGGTTTCCACGTGGCCACTGATGATGCCGAAGCGGTCGTCCATGGCTTTCAGCGGCGGCACGATGGCGTTGGTGGTGCAGGAGGCCGCGGAAACGATCCGGTCATCAGCTTCGATCACGCTCTGGTTGATGCCGGCCACCACGTTCTTCATGTCGCCCTTGCCGGGCGCGGTCAGAATCACCTTGCTGACACCCTTTGACTGCAGGTGCCGGGACAGCCCTGCCTCGTCGCGCCAGGCCCCGGTGTTGTCAATGACGATGGCGTTGTTGATCCCGTAGGCGGTGTAATCAATGTTCTCCGGGGCATCGGCATAGATCATCTTGACTTCGTTGCCGTTGGCGACAAAAGACTGCCGTTCCTCGTCAACGCGGATAGTGCCGTCGAAAGCGCCGTGCACGGAATCCCGGCGCAGCAGGCTGGCGCGCTTGACCAGATCGTCAGGCGCCTTGCCCTTGCGCACCACCACCGCCCGCAGACGCAGGGAGTCGCCGCCGTCGGTCTTGTCGATCAGAATTCGGGCCATGAGGCGGCCGATGCGGCCAAAACCGTAGAGGACCACGTCCACCGGGCCCGCCACGGGCTTGGTGTCGGCACCGATCAGGTCGGCGAC
>JBLRXF010000432.1:0-2355 GCA_047920875.1 Haliea sp.
GCGTTGGCCGCGAGCTTGGTCATCTCGGCGCTGCGCGGGTCCATGTGCATGATTTTTTCGTGATTGCGGTTGAAGGCCTGGTACATGCGCCGCAGCTCTTCCAGCACCTTGCTGGAGTCGGTGCCGATGATGATGCGGTCGGGGCTCTGGCAGTCGGCGACCGCCGAACCCTCCTTGAGGAACTCCGGGTTCGAGGCAACCTCAATGGGGATGTTGCGTCCCTGGGATTCCAGTGCATCGGCAATATGCTTGCGTACCTTGTCGGTGGTGCCGACGGGCACCGTCGACTTGGTGATTACCACCTTGCGGCTGGTCATGTAGCGCGCAATTGAGGTGGCCACCTGGAGGACATAGCTCATGTCCGCGGAGCCGTCGGGCCCCGCGGGGGTGCCCACGCAGATGAACAGGTAGTCGCTGTCCTGCACGGCCGCTTTGGCGTCTGTGGTGAAAGACAGCAGACCGCTGGTGATACCGTTGCGGATCAGTTGGGACAGGCCGGGTTCGAAGAAGGGGACATCGCCGTCCCGCAGGCGGTCGACGCGGGCGGCGTCGATATCCATGCAGATGACCCGGTGGCCCACATCCGCGAAGATCGCTGCCTGTACCAGGCCCACATAGCCGCTGCCGAAAATGCTGATATTCATGGATTGTCAGATGTTCCTGTGTTGCTGGGGCAAGGTTTGGCAGGTCACTGTATGTCACAAAGATGACAGAAATAATACAGGATTGAGGCGGCTGTGGCCCGCTACTTATATGCCGGGGTGAATTTGGGTAAAATGCGCCGCTTTATTCATCCGGGCGTTCGCGCCCCCCGCCAGCCAGGGGACACCGATGTTTGACCAGAGCATGACCATTGCAGGCTTCGACGACGAAATCTTCTCCGCAATCAAGGAAGAAGAGCGCCGCCAGGAAGAACATATCGAGCTTATCGCTTCGGAAAACTACGCCAGCCCACGGGTCATGGAGGCTCAGGGCACGGTTTTGACCAACAAATATGCCGAAGGCTACCCGGGCAAGCGCTATTACGGTGGCTGTGAGTATGTCGACAAGGCCGAACAGCTGGCGATCGATCGGGCCAAGGCCCTGTTCGGCGCCGATTACGCCAACGTCCAGCCGCATTCGGGCTCCCAGGCCAATTCCGCGGTCTACCTGGCTCTGTGCAACGCCGGCGACACCGTGCTGGGCATGAGCCTGGCGGATGGCGGCCACCTGACCCACGGCGCCAAACCCAATTTCTCCGGCAAGATGTACAACGCCATCCAGTTTGGTCTCAAGGCGGATACCGGCGAGGTCGACTACGACCAGGTGGAAGCGCTGGCGCTGGAGCACAAGCCGAAGATGATCGTGGCGGGCTTTTCCGCCTACTCGCGGGTGATGGACTGGGCGCGCTTCCGCGAGATTGCCGACAAGGTGGGTGCCTACCTGTTGGTTGACATGGCCCACGTGGCGGGCCTCGTGGCGGCAGGCGTGTATCCCAACCCGGTTCCCTATGCGGACGTGGTGACCTCTACCACCCACAAGACCCTGCGCGGCCCCCGCGGCGGCATTATTCTGGCGCGCGCCAATGAGGCGCTGGAGAAAAAGTTCCAGTCCGCAGTATTCCCTGGCGGCCAGGGTGGCCCGCTGATGCACGTGATTGCCGCCAAGGCGATCAGCTTCAAGGAGGCCGCGAGCCCCGAGTTCGTCGCCTACCAGAAGCAGGTGGTGGCCAACGCCCGTGCCATGGCCAAGACCTTTATCGAGCGCGGCATCAACATCGTCTCCGGCGGCACCGACAACCACCTGATGCTGGTGGACCTGATCGGCAAGCCCTACACCGGCAAGGACGCGGACGAAGCCCTGGGCCTGGCCAACATCACCGTGAACAAGAACGCGGTCCCCAACGACCCGCGCTCGCCGTTCATTACCTCTGGCCTGCGGGTCGGCACCCCGGCCATCACCACCCGCGGTTTTGGCGAGGCGGAGTCCGTTGAGCTGGCGGGTTGGATGTGTGATGTGCTGGAAGCCCTCGAGCAGGGCAACGCCGATGCCGCCATCGCCGAGGTGAAGGTCAAGGTGCTGGATATCTGCGCCCGCTTCCCGGTTTACCGCTAACCCAACCCCCGTAGGAGCGCGGTCTCCGCGCGATCGCCCGATCGCCCGCAGAGCGGGCTCCCACAGGCATACTCCGGCCTTGTAGGAGCGCAGTCCCTGCGCGATCGCCCGCGGACAAGGTGAATGGCCGCGCAGCGGCCAGAGAAGGTGGCCTGGGCCAGCGGGCTCCTACAGGTTCGGGCGGTGTAGGAGCGCGGTCTCCGCGCGATCGCCCGCAGACAAGGTGAATGGCCGCGCAGCGGCCAGAGAAGGTGGCCTGGG
>JBLRXF010000433.1:0-2353 GCA_047920875.1 Haliea sp.
GCCGATCCCGGTAATCCCAGTACTTGCGCCAAAGTTCGAGTCGGTCTTTGACCGGGTCATCGCCAAAGACCGGGCCACCTTTGCTGAAATCCATCACCTTCGAAATGCGTTCCACATGCGCGGGCCATACAGGCAGATCATCAACTGCAGGGACCCCTGTTCGCGCAAACGCAATCCAGTAAGCCGAGATCATATCCGCCATGTCGCGATCACGCCGGGACGTTGCGGCACCCACGGTGACCGGTGGTCTCGCCTCAAAAAGCGCCGGGTTGCCGAAAATAAAAGCGACGTCTGACCCATGTGCCGCCCCTGGGACGCTTTCTTCGAGCGTTTCCGGCACATAGGAAAAGCGGTACAACCACGTTGGAATATTTGCCCTGGCGTTCGAGTCAGCATGGTAAACCGAGGGTTCCACATAGAATCTGTCTGCGAAGAATGCTTGTACAAGTGCAGCAAGGGGCGTTTCGCCGGAGGGGTCATAGATCGCCCTCGCGTCCTCCTGAAAAGGCGCAATGTGCGCGAACAATTCATCTTTGTCGGCGGCAGCTCCGGGGGAAAGGTCGGCGCTGGTTGCGCCGACAATCACCGGTATACGGTTTTGCCTGCCTCGCTGCAGTACCGCCTCGACAGTGGTGTGTACCGACACGCCATCGAGAGTAGCGCCCGGCAATCCCGGGGCGCCTGGGGTCAAGCCTGCCAGCGCAAAGGTATCCCTGACAGGATCAACATCGTTTATCAGTGCTTCGGCGGGTAGCTGTCTCAGCAAGACCGCAGCGTTCGGGTCATCGGCACCGATACCTTGCGCTTCAGCAAATGAGACGCTGGTGGCAACAGCATCCCGATAGGGGCGGAAACCCAGCAGTTGGGCGCGACTGGTAGGTACCCCCGCTGATTGTACAATCGCCTTGTGAAAAAGATGTTCGACAGGATGCTGGGTGAGCAAAGCCAAAATGGCGCCCGCGCCTGCCGAGACACCAAAGGCGGTAACGTTTCCGGGATCTCCTCCAAAGCGCTCTATATTCTCCTGCACCCATCCCAATGTCGCGAGCATATCAAGGTGAGCAAAGTTGACCACGGTCTCAGTGGTCTCGCCGTTTGCCAGAGCGGGGTGCGCAAAAAAACCCAGGCGTCCGACACGATAATTGAAGGTGACGACCAGTACTCCCTTGTTCGCGAGGGCCGTGGCGGGGAACGTCGATGCGCCGCCAATGAGATTGCTGCCGCCATGGAACCACACCATCACAGCCAAGGGAGCACTGGCGCCCTGGGGCCTGAACACATTCAAATAGAGGCAATCCTCGTCGCTGCCCGGACGTCCGGGCTGGGCGCAATCGGGCCTGTACCGGTCCGCCTGTAGTACACCATCCCAAGGCTGCGGCGACTGTGGGCGAGTCCAGCGCAACGGGCCGACTGGCGGCTGCGCAAAGGGTATGCCCTTGAAGCTTTCCACCCGGTTCTCGCAAACGCCCTCAACCAGCCCTGAGTGGGTCTCCAGCAACGCGCTACACTGGCTGGCAGGCGCCATCGCAGAGGACAGACCGATAACAGCAAGGGTTGCAAGGATCAGGATGCGTCTGTTCACTACAATGTACTCTGCCGCGGCGAAGATTATCCGGCGACAGTATCCGGCAGGGAAACGGATCTGCCAATTCCTGAGTTGTGCACCTATGATGGATGCCTGCTTTGCGGGTAGAAAAACCACAGCGACGAGCATATGAGGTAAACGCCATGATTACCCAGCCCAGCCTGATGCCGGACACTGATTTCGCCTATGAGGAATTGCCCGACCTGCACGAACGGCTCGATGAGCTGCGCGCCTTGGGGCCGGTGGTGCCCGTTACCTATCACGGCCAGACCGTGTGGCTGATCACGCGCTATCAGGAACTGAAACAGGCCTTCGCCGACGAGGAGCACTTCGCTTCGAAAGCGGCCTATACCGTGCACTCGGAACCGTCGATGGGCAAGACCCTGCAGACCATGTCCGGGCAGCAGCACCGGGTCAATCGTGCGCTGGTGTCCAAACCCTTCTTTCCGAAGCAGATCCGTGACGCGGTTGAAGCCGTGATCGCGCCGATAGCGGACCAATTGCTGGATCGGCTGAATGATTGTGCAGAAGTGGATCTGGTGGCGGCTTTCACTCGTCCCTATCCCTTCTCCGTCATCGCCCGCATGCTGGGCATTCCCGTGCATGATGAGGGCAAGCTGCTGGAATGGGCACTGAAACTCATCGACTACCCCTGGGATCCCGAGGGTGCGCTCCGGGCCCGCAGTGAATTTGCCGGCTATATGCAGCCCATTCTCGATGAGCGCCGGGAGCGCCCCGGGGACGACGTGATTTCCCTGTTGGCGACCG
>JBLRXF010000434.1:0-2346 GCA_047920875.1 Haliea sp.
CTATCAGCTGTTGGCTGGCCACTACCTGGCAGCAGGCAAGATCCACACCCCGGTCAACTACTGGAACGATACCTACCATCACGGCAGGCTTTTTTTCCCGACCATCAGCCGCCCACTTTCCATGGACAAGCTGGTTCCTCTGCATGACAACGCCCTGCGCCTGGGAGGCCGCAATCTCGGTCGCCGGGGATTTTTCTACGATCTCACGGTTGGCTCGGGCCACGAGTACGAGAACGATATCTTCCCGGAGGGCGTCCAGTCCTTCACCCTGTCGGCCGGTATTGAGCCCTCTCACGGACTGACCATGCGCATTGGTCTGCACCGCAATGAAGCGCACAGGGTTGGTCATCTCGCTCATAGTTCCATGCCCAGCATGCCGGTGCATGGTGCTATGATGCCCGCGCACCAACACGCCACCATGCCGGATATGGGCATGGCCACAGGGGCCACCGATCTCGAGGTACTGAATCTGCTCGCCACTTCGCTGCTCGTGAAGTCCGGAAAGCTCGAAGCACTGTCAGAGGCTGTCTGGAGCAGGGGCTCCAACAATACCGAGAACAACGCCGCTTTCTACCAGTATCTGGGATTCAACCTCAGTGACACGGCAACCCCCTATGTGCTCTTCGACTGGATCAGTCTTGATCGTGGCCCGGGTTTCAAGGAGGGTGTCGAGCTGCGCGGCGGGCTGGGCGTCAAGTTTTTCCTGCATGACGCACTGGATCTGAAGGTGGAATTAGTACGCCACCGCGATGGCACCCTGGAGTCATCACTCTCCAGTGTTGAGCTGCGCGCTCAATTCAGCGTGGGTTTCTGAGCATGCTTTGTCGCTGGCTTTGTTTGCTCCTGGTGATGATCAACGCTCCCGCACTGCGTGCAGGGGAAGATGCTCCGAACGCAGCCCTGCCGGAACACGCGGTACACATTGTGCTCAACACCGACGCGCGCAGCCTGCCGGATCGGGCAATGCTGCAGCGCATGCTGCGGGGCTATCACTACAGCTGGCCGGAGGGCCAACTGGTGACGGTGCTACTGCCGGCGAAGGCCTCGCCCGCTCATGAGCAGGTGGCCAACCAACTGTTCCAGGCTTCCGGCAAGGTCATGACACGCCACTGGCTGAAAATGGTTTTCAGCGGCCAGGCCACAGCGCCAGTCTATCTGGACTCCGACGCGGAGATCATCCTGCAGATACAGCGCAGCCCCAACGCCATTGGCATCATTGCCAAGCCGCCAGCCGTGCTGCCGGACAACATTGCCCTGGTGGGACTGTGAAACATCGTCCGCTGTGGCTTACGGTCGCCCTGCCCTCGGTAATCATCGGCTTTATGATGTGCTGGCTTCTTCTCTATGAAGTCCCCAAACGCCAGCGGGAAGCCATCGACAGTCACGCGCTCACGGAACTGCAGGCCATTTCCGACATCCTCGCGCTAAGTGTGCAGTACGCGCTTGAGCGCAGCGACCTGGCGCTGCTGCAGGATCTTCAGCAACGCATCTGGACGGATCAGCAGGCCGGCTTTGCCGCGGTATTTCTCGAGGAGGGCGGCAGCCGAGAGTTGCTCGCCGTATTCCCTGTCGGCCTCGATCCTGCGCTGGTGACCATGGAACCTGCTCAACGGGGAGGACTGAGCGCCAGGGCAGAGTTCGCCACCGAGGAAGGCCGCGGCCACGTGGTCGCAGGCGTGATCGAGGATGCGGCCAACACGCGAAACGCCGAGCGCATGTATCCGCTGTATGTTGCCCTGGGACTGCTGCTCCTGTCGGGTCTGATGATGCTGCAGTTGATCCGGCGCCGGGTGGTGAAGCCGCTGGAGGCGGCCGCGGAGTACGCGACTCGGCTGGCCGCAGGCGAGTTCCCGCCCGCAATACAGCGACAGGCTGCCAATGACGAAGTGGGCATCCTCCAGGATGCCTTGAACGGACTCAGTGAGAGCCTGCAGCTGAAAGCGCAGGAGAACTATCGCCTGGTTGCGGAGCTGCAGGCAAAGCTGACGGAACTGGAGGCTGCTACGGAAACAGCGCAGAAGTCACTGCAGGTTCGCGAGCGCTTCGTGGCTAACGTAAGCCACGAGATCCGCACACCGCTGAATGCCATCCTGGGCCTGTCCAGCTTGTTGCTGTCGGAAACACTGGCGTGGGAGCATGCGCAGAAAGTGCGCAAAATCATGCACTCCGGGCAGCATCTGTTGGGTATTGTTGATGACATCCTGGACTTCAGCAAGGTCAACGCCGGCAAGCTCAGCCTGCACAAGACCCCGATCAACACCAGCCACCTTCTGGACAACGTCGTGTCTATCGTGCAACCGATGGCCAGCGAAAAGCAGCTGGAACTGATTATCGACGTCAGCCCGG
>JBLRXF010000435.1:0-2305 GCA_047920875.1 Haliea sp.
ATTGCTGCGTGCACGCGGCCCTGGCCATGCGCGAGGATGGCTACGAGGCCATCATGGTCAACTGCAACCCGGAAACCGTCTCCACTGACTACGACACCTCCGACCGCCTCTACTTCGAGCCGGTGACCCTGGAGGATGTGCTGGAGATCATCGACCTGGAGAAACCGGTTGGCGTGATCGTGCAGTTCGGCGGCCAGACCCCGCTGAAGCTGGCCCGGGACCTGGAGGCTGCGGGCGTGCCGATCATCGGCACCTCCCCGGATGCCATCGACCGTGCTGAGGACCGCGAGCGCTTCCAGAAAATGATCCAGAAGCTGGGTCTCAAGCAGCCCGCCAATACCACCGTACGCAGCGTCGACGAGGCGCTGGAGGGCGCCAATCGCATCGGCTATCCGCTGGTCGTGCGTCCCTCCTATGTGCTGGGCGGGCGCGCCATGGAAATCGTCTTCCGCGAGGAAGACCTGCTGCGCTACATGCGCGATGCGGTGCAGGTCTCCAACGATGCGCCGGTGCTGCTGGACTCCTTCCTCAGCGCCGCCATCGAAGTGGATATCGACGCGGTCAGCGATGGCGAGCAGGTCGTGATTGGCGCCATCATGCAGCATATCGAACAGGCGGGCGTGCACTCCGGCGACTCCGCCTGCTCGCTGCCGCCCTACAATCTGGCGCCGGCGGTGCAGGACGCGATGCGCGAGCAGGTCCGGCAGATGGCCCTGGAGCTGGGGGTGAAAGGCCTGATGAACGTGCAGCTGGCCTGGCAGGACGACGAGATCTATGTCATCGAGGTAAACCCGCGAGCCTCGCGCACGGTGCCCTTTGTGTCCAAGTGCATCGGCGTCTCCCTGGCCAAGGTAGCGGCGCGCTGCATGGCGGGCCAAAGCCTGGCCTCCCAGGGCTTCACCAAAGAAATCATCCCGCCCTTCTACTCGGTGAAGGAAGCGGTGATGCCTTTCAACAAATTCCCCGGTGTGGACCCGATCCTCGGCCCGGAGATGCGCTCCACTGGCGAGGTCATGGGCACCGGCGACACCTTTGCCGGCGCCTTTGCCAAGGCCCAGCTCGGTGCCGGCGAGCCGCCGCCGCGCAGCGGCACGGCCCTGATCAGCGTGCGCGACGTCGACAAGCCCGGCGCGGTGCGGGTGGCTCGGCAGCTGGTGGCTCTGGGCTTCAAGCTGGCAGCCACCGGCGGCACCGCCAGCGCGCTGGAAGCGGCCGGGCTGGAAGTGCGCCGGGTCAACAAGGTGCTTGAGGGGCGCCCGCACATCGTCGACATGATCAAGAACGATGAGGCGGACCTGATTATCAACACCACCGAGGGGCGTCGCGCCACCGCGGATTCCGCGCCCATTCGCGTCAGCGCGGAGCAGCACCGGGTGTTCTATACAACGACCCTGGCCGCGGCCGAAGCCATGTGCATGGCCTTGACCATGGAAACAGACAAGACAGTGCGAAGGTTGCAGGATCTGCACAGGAGTATCGGGGTATGAGCAAGGTGCCCATGACAGTCACCGGCGAACGTCTCCTGCGGGAGGAGCTTGACCGGCTCAAGCGGGTCGAGCGGCCGCGTATTGTGCAGGCTATCGCCGAGGCCCGGGAGCACGGCGACCTCAAGGAAAACGCCGAGTACCACGCCGCCCGCGAGCAGCAGAGCTTTGCCGAGGGCCGTATTCAGGATATCGAGGGCAAGCTGTCAAACGCCCAGGTCATCGATGTCACCACCATTCCCTGCACCGGCAAGGTGATTTTTGGTACCACGGTGGAGCTGATCAATGTGGAGACCGAGGCCAAGGTCACTTACCGCATCGTGGGTGAAGACGAGGCTGACGTGAAGAACAACCTGATTTCCGTGGGATCCCCTATCGCCCGCGCCCTGATTGGCAAGGAAGAGGGCGATGTGGTGGTGGTCAGGGCCCCCTCCGGGAATATCGAGTACGAAATCGGCGAGGTGCGGCACATCTAGACAGAGAGTATGGGGACAGGTCTCCTTGAGATCTGCCCCATGGCCTAACTCTTCGCGTGCGAGACCTGTCCCCATGGCCTACCCGCGGTCTCTACCCCCGCTCGCGCTGGAACAGCTTCAGTTCGGTGAGCACCAGGCGTGCCATCAAGCGCACCAGCAGCGAGTGATTCTCCCGCCGCATGCTGGCCAACCCTTCATTGATATCGTGGTAGAGCTGTTCGCGCTCGGCAGTACCCAGGCCCGGGGGCAGGGTCACGCTGATGCTCTGAGGTTCTGCATCGCCCAGTTCGCTGTAGATGTCGGTGAGCTGGGTGGCGGCGAAGTCGATCAGCGCTTGGTCTGCGC
>JBLRXF010000436.1:0-2285 GCA_047920875.1 Haliea sp.
GTACAGGCATTCAGCATGGGCCCTGCGTCGGCCCAGCCCGATCGGTCGGGGTACGACAGGGCGTTTCAGCGCGTGAGCCGCTATATTCATGACGGCGACTGCTACCAGGTCAATCTGGCCCAGCGCTTCGAAGCCTCTTATCAGGGCGATCCCTTTGCCGCCTACCGGGTACTGCGCGAAGTCGCCGCTGCCCCTTTCTCCGGCTATCTTCAGCTGAACGATGAACAGGCGCTGCTGTGCCTGTCACCGGAGCGATTCCTGTCCCTGCAGGGCCAGCAGGTGGAGACCCGTCCGATCAAGGGCACTCGCCCCCGCTTTGCCGACGCCGATCGCGACCTGCGCAGCGCCCGGGAGCTGCGCGACAGCCCCAAGGACCGCGCCGAAAACCTGATGATCGTCGACCTGCTGCGCAACGACCTGGGCCACAGCTGCGTACCCGGCAGCATCCATGTGGACCAGCTGTTCGCCCTGGAAACCTACCCGACCGTACACCACCTGGTCAGCACCATCCGCGGCGAGCTAGCCCCCGACCGCGGCCCCCTGGACCTGCTGCGCGACAGCTTCCCCGGCGGTTCCATCACCGGCGCGCCCAAGCGCCGGGCGATGCAGATCATCGCCGAGCTCGAACCTCACAGCCGCGAGGCCTACTGCGGCTCCCTGCTCTACGTCAGCGCGGACGGCCACATGGACAGCAATATCGCCATTCGCAGCCTGGTGGCCGATAACGGCAATCTGCGTTGCTGGGGGGGCGGCGGGATTGTGGCGGACTCGCAGGTGGATGAGGAGTACCAGGAGACCTACGACAAGGTGGGGCGCTTTCTGAGTACTTTGGAGCAGAGGTTCAGGTAGTTGCGGTTCGTGCCAAGGAGCTCCTGGCTAGTGATAATTCATTGCGACGATCTGAAATACGGACTCCGGAGCACGGCGCCGCGTGGCTACGGGGCTCGCGGGACTCGCCGCAAGTACATCCATGTAGGCTCGTATCGCGCATCCATGCGCTCAACGGTCCCACAAGCCCCGTAGCCACACGCCACCCTCCAACACCGAGTACATCGAATCTGCAAAAAACCTTAATCCCGAACAATTTACCCGAATCCGCTACCGGACAGCCTGAATTCACTCCAGAAGTGAAGCGGTGTACCTGCTACTGCTTCCCGGGACCGTTGGCGGCATGGACGCCGCCAACGAGCCTACATGGACGTATTCACGGCGAGTCCCGGGAAGCAGTAGCAGGTACAGCGCGCTTCCGGAGCGCCAATTGCAACGCGCCGGTAATCTGGAAGCCAATGCTTCAGTTTAGATCGTGAGCGGCCTGTTGCTGGCATCCACGAACGCCTGCTTCAGCGCCGGGAAGTCGTGCACCGCCTGAAACTGGGGAAACTCGTCGATCACATTCTGCGGCGCGTGGAACAGGATGCCGACCTCGGCCTCGCCCAGCATCGACGTGTCATTGTAGGAGTCGCCGGCGGCGATGATGCGGTAGTGCAGGCTGTGCAGAGCCTGCACGGAGGCGCGCTTGGGGTCCTTCTGGCGCAGTTTGTAGTCGACCACGCGGCCGCTGTCATCCACCTCCAGCCGGTGGCAGAGCAGAGTCGGCCAGCCGAGCTGGCGCATCAGCGGGGCCGAGAATTCGTAGAAGGTATCCGAGAGAATAATGACCTGGAAGCGCTCACGCAGCCAATCGAGAAATTCGGCAGCGCCAGGCAGGGGTTCGAGGGTGGCGATGACCTGCTGAATGTCGTCAATCTTGAGGCCATGCTCGTCGAGAATGCGCAGGCGCTGCTTCATCAACACGTCGTAATCGGGGATGTCCCGGGTGGTCGCGCGCAGTTCCGGAATACCGGTGCGCTCGGCAAAGGCGATCCAGATTTCCGGTACCAGTACTCCTTCAAGATCCAGGCAAGCCAATTCCACGTGTCGTTCTCCCAGCTCAAATCAGAAAGCGGCACAATCTACCCAAGGCCGACAGCCACCACAAGCATGGCAGGGCAAAAAAATCAGTACACGGGAAGCTCAATATGCGAGAACAGTTCATCCAGTTCGGATTTGTTCGGGTGCGAGAAGGCCTCCTGCACCACATCGCGGGTCAGATGTGGGGCGAAATCCTCGATGAAATCGTACATGTAACCGCGCAGAAAGGTACCGCGGCGGCAGCCTATCTTGGTTACGCTGCTGGCAAAGAGTTTGCTTGCGTCGAGCGGCACCAGGTCGGCGTCAGCGCGTTCGTCGTAGGCCATGGCGGCAACAATCCCGATACCCAGGCCCAGGCGTACATAGGTCTTGAT
>JBLRXF010000437.1:0-2274 GCA_047920875.1 Haliea sp.
CACCGGGATGGACTGCAGGCGCTCCGAACGGCGAATTTCCCGCAGGGTCTGGATACCATCCTTCACCGGCATCTCGATGTCCAGCAGGATCACGTCCGGCAGCCGATGGGAGCTGGCGAGCAGTTCCATGGCCGCAAGGCCGTTTTCCGCTGTGATCGTCTCCATGCCCAGGCCCTGCAGCTGGCTGGTCGCAACCAGGCGCTGGGTGCGGGAGTCATCAACCACCATCACCAGCAGATTCACCTCGGGCACGGGGCCCAGCGCCATGGCCGGCAAAACCTGCTCTGGCCCACCCTGCACCAACAGGTTGAGATTCAAAGCGACGATGGCACGGCCATCGGCACTGGTGGTGCCACCGGTGACCCAGGGCAGGCCCGCAAACTGACTGCCCAAGGACCGTATCACCAGCTCCAGGGCTTGCTCCACCCGGTCGACCGCGATGGCACTGTAGTTTTGTTCACCGCCGGCAATAATGACCGGGACGGTGGCTCCCCAGTAGTCGCGGTCGGGCAGGGGGCTTCCCGAGCACAGCGTCCCCAGATAGGACGGCTCGCAGCGCCGGCCCAACAGGGGCAGCTGGGTGCGCTGTTCCACAGCATCAAGAAACTCAGCCACGGGGACATGCTCGACGCCGACAAGACCATCGAAGGGAATGGCGTAGGCGCTATCGGCAACCGTGACCAGAAGGGCGCCGTTGACGCTGATGTTCGAGGGAATGCGGATACGGAAGGTGCTGCCGCGGCCGGGCTGGGACTCGATTTCGATATCGCCACCAATACGCTGCAGCTCGCCAAGCACAATATCCATGCCCACTCCGCGCCCGGATATCTCACTGACTACGGCAGCGGTGGAGAAACCGCGGTGGAAAATCAGCCGCTGCGCCTCCCGGTCGCTGAGGCTGTCCGGATCAAGATCCAAGCCTTTCTTCCGGGCCTGGTCCCGCATGCGCTGGGGGTCAATGCCGCGGCCATCATCGCTCAGGGAAATGACGTAGTCGGAGCCGCGCTTGCGCACATCGATACTGATCACGCCGGTATCCGGTTTCCCCGCGGCGACTCGCTCCGCCGGCGCTTCAATGCCGTGGTCAAGGGCGTTGCGCACCATGTGCTCTAATATGATCTGGCAGCAGGCGTGACTGTCCCGGTCCAGTTTGCCAGCCTCGCTCAGGACCCGGAACATGACGGCCTTGCCCAACTCGGCACTGACAGTGCGGACAATGCGGCGCAGACCCGGCATCAACCGGGATACAGGCACCACCCGGGCTGCGCGAATCGAGGACCCGAGGGTGCCAACCACGCCCGCCTGCTGCTTCAGCAAGGCCTCCGCGGCGGACGTGTGGCGGCTGGCAAGGCGGACCAGCTCATCGAGGTCGTCCACCGCCTCGCGCAGAATGCTGGCCGCTTCGTGAATATCCGAGTACTGGTCCATCTCCAGGGCATCAAGGTTGCTGCTGGGCGGACCGCCGTGAGCAGTCACGCTGAGCAGGGCACGGTCGGATATCCTGCCAATATGGGTGCGCAGGGAGCCCAGGCGACCGAGCAGCTCTCCGGTGGCACGCTTGTTCTGCAGCGTGCTCTGGGACGCGCGCACCCCGAGCTTCTGTGCTTCATTGCTGAGATTGAGCAGATAATCGAGGGCGTCAGGACTGATGCGGATAGTCTGCTGGGCACCAAGGGCCTGGGCGCCGGCATCTGCAATCTGTTTGTCTGCGCGCCGTTCGATTGCCGCCAGGGGTTGCAGCTGCGGCGCTGCGGCGCCCTGTGTTGCGTCGGTAGTGACCGCAGGCGCAGGTCCGTCGCCCTTGACCGGCAGTTCGCTGGCGACGTCACTGCGGGTGGCGTGGATATGGTCATAACCGCGCACCGCCGCATCCAGCCAAGCGTTGACGATGCGGAAAAATGGCTGCTCCTCCCCTGACGGGCAGGGCAGGCGGTCCAGCAAGGTTTCGAAATTGTGAATCAGTGTGCCGTAGCGCTGCAGGCCCACGCCTTTGGCAATGCCCTTGAGGGTGTGTAGGGTCCGGGAAACCGTTTTCGGCGCCTCGGGCGCGGCCGGATCGCGCTCCCAGGCGCCCAGGGCATCCTCCAGCTTCTCCAGCTCTGTGCCCGCTTCCTCGATGAAAGCATCGAGAAAGTCCTGGAACAGTTCACTACCGCCCCGTGTGCTGAAGTTGAACGTAATGTCCCGCGGCACGCACCAGGACAGGTCCTCGGCGACGGCATCGATCGCCAAGGGTTCGCGTTCAGGAGCTGTTGCGACCAGAGTCGATACGGG
>JBLRXF010000438.1:0-2271 GCA_047920875.1 Haliea sp.
CCGACAGGCCGCTGGCGATATAGGGTGCCACCGGCAAGCCTGCAGCCGTGCGGCCAACGGCGTAGAGACCGGGTATCACCTCACCCAACGCACTGATGACCCGGCCGTCGATGTCCGTGTGCAGGCCGCCGAAGGTGTGGGCCGTAAAGAAGGCGCGCTTCACCGACAGGTCCCAGGCCTTGAACGGGGGCTTGTCCAGGGGCTGCAGATACCGCGGCTGTTTCTGGAACAGAGGGTCGCGCCCCGTGGCGGCAAACCGGTTGTAATAGGCCACCGTGTTTTGCAGGGAACCCTGGGGGAAATCGACTTTGTCCGCGAGGTCGCCGATCGTCGCCGCCTCTGCGACCATGAGGAAATTGTCCTGGTGGAAATCGAAGCTGCTGGCGGCATCGGTAATCAGCCAGGCCCTGCCCTGCTGCCGATAGGCAATGGCATCCCCAAGCACACCGTAGTAACTGTCCTCACCGATGAATCGCTGCCCGCTGGCATTGACCACAATGCCGGCCAGAGTAGACTCCGGCGGGTATATGGGTGTGATGGCAAAGCCTTCATGCATGCGCAGAGTTTCGCCCCCGGCAGCGGAGCCCATCGCGATACCTTCACCCATATCGCCAGCACCGCCCCAAGGGGTGGAGCAATCGAACAAGGCGGGCGCATGGCGCTGCACCATGTCGCGATTGTGGATAAAGCCGCCGCAGGCCAGCACCACCCCGCGGCGGGCGCGCACATGGTGCAAGCGCCCATCCTGCAGCACCTGCATGCCGGCCACACGCCCGTCACTTTCCAGCACCAGGTGTCGCCCGGCTACGTTTGCACGCATGACCACCCCGGCCGCCCGAGTCTGCTGCAACAGGGATTCCATCAGACGCCGGCCGCCGGTCATGCCAGGCTCCCCGGGCACGTGGCCCCGGGGCGCGGGCCGCGAAGTCTCCCGGGCAGGCCAGGAAAGCTCATTGCCGGAGTAGTACAGGGATTCGTCGCCCAGGGTCAGTTCCTTGACGTCGGTATAACGGTCGTTGTAGGGGACTCCCATGGACACCAGCCAGTCGAAGTGGGCAACGCTCTCCTCGCAATAGAGCTGGATCTTGTCCAGCTGAGGATAGCCCCCGCTGTTGTCGGCGATGAAACGGTACATGTCCTCGACCGTGTCCTCGAAGCCCGCCGCCTTCTGCAGGGCGGTACCACCGCCAGCATAGACCACGCCGCCGGACATGGCAGAGGACCCGCCGAAGCGGGGCAGGGTCTCGATCAGCAGCACCCGGGCACCACTGCGTCGGGCCTCGATGGCGGCGCTGCAGGCGGCGGAACCGGAGCCGGCGACCAGCACATCGACGGTTTCGTCCCAGCGCCCGATCTCGCTGCGCGACAGCGCGGCAGCCGGCCCCGTGAACGCTGCTCCTGCTCCGAGGCCCAGCCCGGCCAGCAGCTGTCTGCGCCGCAGACCCGCGGGTTTCACCGCGACAGCTCCCGAATATATTCCAGCTGATAATTGATCATGTAGGTACGGTGACGCGGCCCGCTGGCGCTTTCACAGCAGTCCTCGTAGCCGGCATCGCCCTCGTAAAGAAAGCAGATTCCGCCCTCCAGCATGACCATGCGCGGGGCATACAGGAACGGCTGGCGCTCGCGTACCGCGGCCTGAGCTGCATCGCAGCAATCATGCCCGGCAAGATCCGCCAGGCTGACAAAGGTTGGGGGCATCAGCCGGAAGAGGTTCTCGGTGTCGCGAATTTCGGCGAAGGCCTGCTCTGGTTGCAGCCAGCGGTAGGAGGCAATCTCACCGCCATCGACGCGGATTTCCTGGTCGTCATCCAGGACTGCGAGGAAGAACCAGGTGCTGTAGCGGCGCTTGGCGCCCTCCGGGGTGGTCCAGTGGGAGAGATAACTGAGCTGGTCCCGCGTGATGACGACCCCGGCCTCTTCTGCAGTCTCGCGAATGGCCGCATTGACTGCGGCCTGGTAGTCATCTCCGGGAACAGTGTAGTCCTCGGCATCCACCCGACCGCCTGGAAACACCCACTCCCCGCCCATGTGCTTGAGGGCCGCGTTGCGCTGCACCAGCAACACTTCCGGCCCGGCAGCCCCATCACGCATCAGCACCACGGTCGCCGCAGGGTGCACTGGCACTGCCTGTTCACTTAACTCGAGCATGCCGGAACCTCAGGGAAAGAAGCGGCTGATGGTGTCGATGACGCAGCCCGGGCGCTCGCTGCCCTCGACTTCGATAGTCACGCGCACCACCACCTGCACGCCGCCCTTGACTTCCTCGGC
>JBLRXF010000439.1:0-2271 GCA_047920875.1 Haliea sp.
CGAGAGGGATCGGCCAGTTGATCGAGCCCCGGGAGCAATCCCAGGGCCTGCAGTACGGCGGCGTAAATGCCCATGCTTACCCCAGGATCACCGGCTTCGACACGCTGCAGGCTCGCCCGACTGGTAAAGGCACGATCGGCGACCACCGCCATGGTTAAACGACGCCTCTGCCGCGCCTCCCGGATATCTGTACCCAATTTCCGCAGCACACGCTTGACGGCGGCGGACGGATAGTGAGGGGTAGGCATAATGTGATCTTCTTTAACCGTTAAAGGTATTTAATGTATCACGATGATTACATTATTATCAAACAAATGCTTGGTGCCGCACACAGTCCGGGCAGATACACCAGGCATCGCGCGGTTTTCTCCTGTTGGAACCCTCCCGCCGCCTCCCGTTCCTCGTACCAAAGCCACAAGATGACGTAGAATTGCCCGCTCATCCAAAGACTTCCAGGTAAGGACCCCAGGGCTTGAGCACCGACCTGTCCCAGCAAACCCCCATGATGCAGCAATTCCTGGGCATCAAGGCACAGCATCCCGACATGCTGCTGTTCTATCGCATGGGCGACTTCTACGAGCTGTTCTTTGACGACGCCAAGCGGGCGGCGGAGCTGCTGGATATCACCCTGACCGCCCGCGGCAAGTCCGGCGGCGAGCCCATTCCCATGGCCGGGGTGCCCTACCACGCGGCGGAAGGCTATCTGGCGCGGCTGGTGAAGGCCGGCGTGTCGGTGGCCATCTGCGAGCAGATCGGCGACCCGGCCACCAGCAAGGGGCCGGTGGAGCGCAAGGTGGTGCGCATTGTCACCCCGGGCACGCTCAGCGACGAGGCCCTGCTGGAAGAGCGCGCGGAGAACCTGCTGCTGGCGGTAGCCCAGCACCGCGAGCAGTTCGGGCTGGCCTGGCTGGACCTGGCCAGCGGCCGCTTCCGGGTATTGGAAGTAAGCGGGGAGGAGGCCCTCGGCAGTGAGCTGCAGCGCCTGAACCCTGCGGAAACCCTGTATCAGGACAGTATCGCTTACCCGGTCATTACCGGGCGCCGCGGCGCCCGGGCTCAGCCGGTGTGGGAGTTTGACCAGGACAGCGCGCGCCGGTCCCTGAATCTGCAGTTCCAGACCCACGACCTGCAGGGTTTTGGCTGCGACCATCTGGGCCTGGCAATCGGCGCTGCCGGCTGCCTGCTGCAATATGTGAAAGACACCCAGCGCAGCAACCTGCCGCACATTCGCGCCATTGCTCATGAAAATCGGGCCGAAAGCGTCATTCTGGACGCCGCCACCCGCCGCAATCTGGAGATCGATCGCAATCTGGCAGGCGGCGACAGCAATACCCTGCTGTCGGTGATGGACCGCTGTGTGACGGCCATGGGCAGTCGCCTGCTGCGGCGCTGGCTGCATCGTCCGCTCACGGACACTGCGGTCTTGGGCCGTCGCCACGAAGCAATCAGATCCCTGTGTACGGAGTACCAATACGAGCCGGTGCGGGCCGCACTCAAGCCCATCGGCGATATGGAACGCATTCTCAGCCGGGTAGCCCTGCGCTCCGCCCGCCCCCGCGACCTCACCCGCCTGCGCAGCTCCCTGCAAGCCCTGCCCGCTCTGCATTCGGCACTGGCCAACTGCGCTTCGGAGCAGCTTGGCGCCCTGTCGCAGCAGGCCGCCGAGTTTCCGGAGCTCTGTGACCTGCTGCAGCGCGCGATTGGCGATAACCCACCCGTGGTGATCCGCGAGGGCGGCGTCATCGCCACCGGCTTCGACGCCGAGCTGGACGAGCTGCGCCGCATCAGCAGCAACGCCGGCGACTACCTGCTGGAGATCGAACAGCGCGAGCGCGAGGCCACCGGCATCAACTCGCTGAAGGTGGGCTACAACCGGGTCCACGGCTACTACATCGAGATCAGCCGTGGCCAGTCAGACCGCGCGCCGGACACCTACCAGCGGCGCCAGACCCTGAAGAACGCCGAACGCTTCATCACCCCGGAACTGAAAGCCTTCGAGGACAAGGCCCTGTCGGCCAAAAGCCGGGCGTTGGCGCGGGAAAAAGGCCTGTACGACGCGCTGCTGGAACGCCTGAACGAGGACCTGGCCCCGCTACAGGACAGCGCCGCCGCGGTGGCGGAACTGGACGTGCTGGGCAACCTGGCCGAGCGCGCCGAGACACTGCGCCTGTGCCAGCCCGAGTTCAGCGACGAATTGCTGTTCGAGATCAGCGGCGGCCGTCACCTGGTGGTGGAGCAGGTGCTGGAGGAACCTTTCATCGCCAATGACGC
>JBLRXF010000440.1:0-2265 GCA_047920875.1 Haliea sp.
CTGTGCGTGAAATGAAAGCGGGCAAAGTCGCTCGTGCTACCCAGATCGCCGCGAATGAAGTTGCTGCTGCACGCATGAAATCTGGCTTGTCGCAAACAGAATTCGCCCGGGCGCTGCAAATTTCGCCCCGCACCTTGCAAGAATGGGAGCAGGGCCGGCGGGAGCCGTCTGGTGCAGCCAAGGCATTGATACAAATTGCGTTCCGGCATCCAGAGGTTATCCGCGAAGGGTTTGGCGGTTAACAGGACCGCGTCGCGCTCAGCTCGCAGTTGCCGCAAAAAGCGGTGTTTGGAGTAACTCATGATGCGGATTCACGTCTTCCATCGACGATGAACTACTCGCGGTTCTTGCTCACGAAGTCCATCATTACATTGCGAACCCTGACCTTCCTCAGCCACCAGTCCAGCCATAATGCACTCCGTGAGGCGAAGGCAGAAGGAGTGACCACAACTCTGACTTTCCTCCATGTTGGCAAAGGTCGCCCGGCGCGGTAAGGGGCCGCGGGTCGGTAAGAGCACTCCCCGAGACCCCTTACCCCGCCGGGCTCCCCCCACTTTGGGTGCCACCCCTGGTTCTCCCCAGTCGACCAAGCAGCCAGAATTCACTCCGTGATTGGGAGGGCTCTGCGCTGGATCCCGTCCTGACTGGAGTGAACTTACCGACAGGCAGGACGGGATCCGGCGTAGGGGCCCTGCTCCGAAACGAGCGAAGTTTGTGTTGCCCGGGAGCAGTACAGCGGGTAGGCTTGCCGCCGAGTCGGTCAGGCGATCGCTTCTGGTTTCGGCCAGGGGAGGAAAGTCCGGGCTCCATAGGGCAGGGTGCCAGGTAACGCCTGGGGGGCGTGAGCCTACGGAAAGTGCAACAGAAAGGATACCGCCCGGCTCACGCCGGGTAAGGGTGAAAAGGTGCGGTAAGAGCGCACCGCGCGGCTGGTAACAGGCGTGGCGATGGCAAACCCCACTCGGAGCAAGACCAAATAGGAATCCGTATGCTGCGGCCCGCAGTGGATTCGGGTAGGTCGCTACAGGCCGGCGGTGACGCCGGTCGCAGATGAATGATCGTCCTCGACAGAACCCGGCTTATCGACCGACTCGTTTTATTCTCTGTGCTCCAGTGCCGCCATTCGGCACTGGAGTTTCTCCTTCCATATGATTTTTTCTGCTAACGCTACCCCTCTGGAATAAGTAAAAAGCCTTTAACTTAAAGTGAATCCTCAACACATGATGTTACTGCCATGTTTTGTGTAATTATTTGCTTTGAATGGCCATGAATTGCCTCCTCCGAAGCACCAGTAAACCGCGCTAATTAGCTGAAATTAAAACGTTTTTCTCGGGAGCCTCGCTTGACACCCGGTTCCGCACAGACCTATAGTGTTGAAAAGTGGGAATAAGTGGATAAATCTGGCTTTTAGTGGTTTTCAAGAGCCGGATTCGAGAGGAAAGCTAGCGTGTTTCGTGGGGTACAGCACATCAATATGGACGCGAAGGGGCGCCTGGCCATGCCAGCCCGCCAACGCGAGCCGTTGCTGTCCCAGTGCGATGGCCGCATCGTCGTCACCATCGATACCCAGGCGACTTGTCTCGTGATGTACCCGCTGCCTGACTGGGAGCGCATTGAGCAGCAGGTGCAGGCGCTGCCTGCGCTCAAGCCAGCGGTCAAGCGGTTCCAGCGCCTGGTTCTGGGTTATGCCACGGATCTGGAGCTGGACAGCAACGGCAGATACCTCTTGCCGCAGTCTCTGCGCGACTATGCGCGGTTGGAAAAAAAACTGGTGTTGGTCGGGCAAGGCAACAAGCTGGAACTGTGGGCGGAGGAGCTGTGGCTGGCAGAGTGCGAACAGGCGCTGCTGGAATCCGGTCCCGAGGCCGAGTTGCCCGACGAATTGATGTCCCTGACCCTGTAGGTGAGTGGAATGCATCAAACAGTCCTGTTACGAGAAGCGGTGGACGCTCTGGTGACAACAGCCGATGGTACCTATGTCGATGGCACTTTTGGGCGCGGCGGGCACAGTCGGGCGCTGCTGCAGCGCCTCGGCGAGCACGGGCGCCTGCTCGCGGTCGACAAGGACCCGGAAGCCGCCGCCGTTGCCGTCGAGCTGGCTGCAGAAGATCCTCGCTTTACCTTTTTCCACGGCTCCTTTGCCCTGCTGCCGGAGCAATTGCGGCAGATGGGCGTGGGCGCGGTTGATGGCATTCTTCTCGATCTGGGTGTCTCCAGCCCGCAGTTGGACGACAGCAACCGCGGCTTCAGCTTCCAGCAGGATGG
>JBLRXF010000441.1:0-2246 GCA_047920875.1 Haliea sp.
GGAGGGCGCGCAGGCCACACCGACTTCACCGCCGGCCAGGGTCACCTCGGCCATCACCGTCGGATTGCCGCGGGAATCCATGACTTCAAAGGCCTGTACGTTGGCAATCTTGCTCATTCAGTAAACTCCAATAGACAGATAGTTATTCGATCATCAGCGGGGGCAGGCTCTTCACCAGATCGTCCACCGCCTTGACTTGAACGAGAAACGGCTCAAGCTGGTGCAGCGGCAGCGCGCTGGGACCATCGCACAGCGCCTTGGATGGCTCGGGGTGTGCTTCCAGGAAAAGGCCCGCCAGGCCGGTAGCCATGCCGGCGCGGGCCAGCTCAAGCACCTGCTCCCGACGCCCACCCGAGGCGGCACCAAGAGGGTCTCGACACTGCAGGGCGTGGGTAACATCGAAGATCAGCGGAATGTTGCCGCAGGTTCGCTTCATGACCCCAAAACCCAGCATGTCCACCACCAGGTTGTCGTAGCCGAAGTTGCTGCCGCGTTCACAGATGAGCAGGCGATCGTTGCCGCACTCGCGGAACTTTTCCGCTACGTTGGCCATCTGCGAGGGACTGAGAAACTGCGGCTTCTTGATGTTGATAATCGCGCCAGTCGCAGCCATCGCGGCCACCAGATCGGTCTGGCGAGCGAGAAAGGCCGGCAGCTGAATGATGTCACAGACCTCGGCGGCTGCAGCGGCCTGCTCCGGAGCGTGCACATCGGTCACCACGGGCACGCCAAACTGCGCCTTCACCTCGGCCAGGATGGCAAGCCCCTGCTCCAGGCCGGGACCGCGAAAGGAGTGGATGGAGGAGCGGTTGGCCTTGTCATAGGAGGCCTTGAACACCAGCGGAATGCCCAGTCGGCCGCAAACGGCGACGTAGTGTTCAGCGACTCTGAGGGCGAAGTCTCTGCTCTCCAGGACATTGACGCCACCCAGCAGAACAAAGGGCGCGCTGTTGGCCACGGGCACCGCACCCAGGTGTAGCGTCGGCTGCGTCACTCGCAGACCTCCAGCGACTGCTTACGCCTGGGCATGAGCAAGCGCGGCCTCGATATAGCTGGTAAACAGGGCGTGCCCGCCGCGGGGGCGGGAGGTGAATTCGGGGTGGAACTGGCAGGCGACGAACCAGGGATGCTGCGGCAGCTCGATCATTTCCACCAGGGCCCGATCCGCGGACCAGCCGCCGATGCGAATACCGGCAGCCACCAGCTGATCGACGTAGTTGTTGTTGATTTCATAGCGGTGGCGATGGCGCTCCAGCACCGTGTCCGCGCCGTAGATTTCGCGGACCTTGGAGCCGGGCTCCAGATAGCAGGTCTGGGCACCCAGACGCATGGTACCGCCGAGGTCGGAACTGGCATCACGCTGCTCGGTAGAGCCATCCGAATTCTGCCACTCGGTGATCAGCGCAACGATGGGATGCGGCGTATCGGCCTGCATTTCAGTGGAATTGGCACCCTCGAGCTTGCAGACATTGCGCGCGTACTCAATCAGGGCAACGTGCATTCCCAGGCAGATACCCAGAAACGGAATGTTGTTTTCGCGGGCATAGCGGACGGCGGTAATTTTCCCTTCAACACCGCGGTCGCCAAAGCCACCGGGCACGAGAATGGCATCGGCCTGTGCCAGCACACTGGTACCATCGCGCTCAATGTCCTCGGCGTCAATGTAGTCGACCTGTATCGCTACCAGGGTCTGCAGGCCCGCGTGTTTGAGAGCCTCGTTGAGCGACTTGTAGGCATCCAGCAGGTCCATGTACTTGCCCACCATGGCCACGCGCACGGTGCCTCTGGGCTCGCTGAACTCGCGCCGAAGAACGTCGTCCCATTCGGCCAGGTCCGCCGGAGGACAGTCAAGTCCGAAGCGCTCGACAACGAACTGGTCCAGTTGTGCCTGATGCAGCATCCCCGGAATGCGGTAGATCGAATCTGCATCCAGCAGAGGGATAACGGCCCGCTCCTCGACGTTGGTGAACAGAGAAATCTTCTTGCACGCGCTCTGGTCGATCGGTACCGCGCAGCGGCAGAGGAGGATGTCGGGCTGCAGGCCGATGGAGCGCAGCTCCTTGACCGAGTGCTGGGTTGGCTTGGTCTTGATCTCACCGGCAGTGGCGATGTAAGGCACCAGGGTCAGATGCATCAGCAGAGCGCGGCTGGAGCCGACCTCCACCCGCAGCTGTCGTGCCGCTTCCAGGAAGGGCAGGCTCTCGATGTCACCCACAGTGCCGCCAATCTCGACAATGGCGACATCG
>JBLRXF010000442.1:0-2235 GCA_047920875.1 Haliea sp.
GGCGTCCTGGGGCATGTAGCTGGTCGGCGGGATCGGCAGCGACAGGTCGCGTTCGATGATCTCGATGAAATCGTGATCGCCGTACAGCTCGAGGGCGGCGGCCGGCACCCCGGTGCGCTGCTGGCGCGGGGCCACAGCCTGCAGAGAGTGTTCTTCCTCGACGATGGCACCCTGACCGGCATGGCCAGCGCGGTGACGCCCCAGGACGAACAGGCCCCTCTGCAGCAGTGGGTAGCGTTGGCGGAATCGCAGCAGACTGAACTCATTCTCTGCATCAGCTCCGCCCTGAAACGCGGTCTTCTGGACAGTGTGGAGGCCACCCGTCACCAGCGCCCCGCCGCCACGGTACACACGGCCTTTGAGCTGGGCGGCCTGGGGCTCCTGTTGGAATCTGCCCAGACAGCCGACCGGCTGGTGACCTTCGGATGACGACGCCAGCTGCGGCCGGACGCAAGTCCATCCTCGTGGTCAGCCGCCACGCCCATCCGGGTAGCAGCCTGCCCCGCTCGGCGCTGGATACCGCGCTGGCGGCGGCGGCTTTCGACCAGCCGGTGGCGCTGCTGTTCCTGGGCGAGGGTGTACTGCAGCTGCTATCGGGGCAGGACAGCGGTGCAGCGGGGGTGCGCAATCTGCGCAAGGTGCTGGATTCGCTGCCGCTGTATGAAATTGACACCGTGTATGTCGACGCCGCCGCAGCGGCAGCCTTCGGCCTGGCGCGGGACGCCCTGCCCTCACAAGCCGAATGGCTGGACGCGGCTGGCATCCAGTCACTGCTGGCACGCCACGACCATGTCCTGGGATTCTGAAACATGCTGCTGCACACAGTGAGCCGCTCACCCGCCCACAGCGCTCTGCGCGACTGCCTCGCGGTGTTGGGGCCCGATGACGCAATTCTGCTGCTGGGTGATGGTGTCTACGCGGCGCTTGCCGGCAGTGAAGGAGCCGCGCTGCTGACCGCCAGCGGCGCCGCCCTGTTCGTCCTCGAAGCCGACGCCGCTCTCGCAGGCGTGCGGGAACGGCTGCTGTCGGGCACAACGGTGGTGGATGATGACGGTTTCGTGGCGCTCACGGAGCGCTACCGCCGCCAGCTGGCCTGGCACTGATGCTGCTGGAGAGCGCCTTCGACCCGGAGGGTTTCCTGCGGACGTTGCAGGACTGGACGCCGGAGGTGGCGGAACAGATCGCAGCAGGTGAAAATATCCGCCTGACCCCTGCACACTGGGAAATCCTCGAATTGCTGCGAAGCTACTATCAGCGCTTCGACAGCTCCCCCGCCATGCGGCCACTGGTAAAATGGGTGGCACAGCACCTGGGAGCCGACAAGGGCAAGAGCATTTACCTGCTGTCCCTGTTCCCCGGCTCCCCGGCCAAGCTCGGCAGCAAGATCGCCGGCCTCCCGAAACCCGATAACTGCCTGTAGGCGCCCATGCCCCTGAGTTCTTTTGATCCAACGCATTATGACGAACTGCTCGCCAGCAAGACTGCGCGAGTGAAGGCCTTGTTGGCCCCTTACGGGGCGCCGGAGCCTGAAGTAATCCCGTCGCCGGACGCGGGGTTTCGCATGCGCGCCGAGTTCCGCCTGTGGCACGACGGCGATGACCTGGACTACGTCATGTTCCGCCGCGGTGAACCCGACACCCCCGTACCGGTGCAACACTTCCCCATTGCCTGCGAGCACATCCAGCAGTTGATGCCGGCCCTGCGGGCGCGGCTGCGAGGCGCACCGGAACTGCGCCGCAAGCTGTTCCAGGTCGAATTCCTCAGCACCCTCGCCGGCGACAGCCTGGTGACGCTGGCGTACCACCGGAAGCTGGATGAAGGCTGGCGCTCAAGAGCAGAAATCCTCGCCGTTGAGCTTGGGATTGCGCTGGTCGGACGCAGCCGCAAGCAGAAAGAAGTCATAGGCTGCGACTTCGTGACCGAAGTACTGCGGATCGAAGGCCGGGACTACCGCTATCGCCAGTATGACCAGGCCTTCACCCAGCCCAATGCCGCAGTCAACATCCAGATGATCGAGTGGGCATGCCGCACCGCCAAGCCCCTGGGCGGAGACCTGCTGGAACTGTATTGCGGCAACGGCAACTTCACCCTGCCCCTGGCGCAGCACTTTGAGCAGATTATCGCCACCGAGCTGGCGAAAACCTCCATCCGCGCCGCGCACTGGAACCTCGAGGCAAATACGATCAGCAATGTGCAGATGATTCGCCTGGCAGCAGAGGAAGTGACCCAGGCCAT
>JBLRXF010000443.1:0-2211 GCA_047920875.1 Haliea sp.
TCAACGACGCGGTCTGCGAAGGCTGCGGTGACTGCAGTATCAAGTCCAACTGCCTGTCGGTCGTTCCCAAGGAGACCGAGCTGGGACGCAAGCGCCAGATCGACCAGAGCTCCTGCAACAAGGACTACAGCTGCGCCAACGGATTTTGCCCCAGCTTTGTCTCCGTCATCGGCGGCAGGCTGCGCAAGCCAGACGGCGCCGGCGACGCTGTGGATACGCTTTTTGATCCGCTGCCAGAACCTGTATTGCCAAGTCTGGATAAACCCTGGAACACGGTCGTGACCGGCGTTGGCGGTACCGGCGTGCTGACCATCACCGCGCTGGTGGCGATGGCCGCGCACATTGAAGGCAAGGGCTGTGCGACCATGAACCAGACCGGCCTGGCGCAGAAGTTTGGCGCCGTGGTGAGTCATGTGAGGGTCAGCGCCAGCCAGGACGACATCAAGGCCGTGCGCATTCCCGCGGGTGAGGCCGATCTTCTGCTGGGCTGCGACCTGGTGGTCACCGCCACCTACGAGGCTCTGGGCAAAGTCGCCCTGGGGCGGACCCACGCCGTGGTCAACGACGCCGAAGTGCCTACCTCCGCGTTCATTCTTGACCCGGATGCGCGCTTTCCCACGGCCTCCATGAAGGCCAAGGTCAGGGACGAGGCGGGCGAGTCTGCGACTTTTTTTATCGATGCCACCCGCATTGCGACCCAGCTTTTGGGCGACTCTATCGGCTCCAATCTGTTCTTGCTGGGCTATGCCTGGCAGCAGGGCCTGGTGCCGGTGTCAGCGGCAGCGCTGGATGAGGCCATTGAGCTGAACGGCGTCGCGGTCACCTTCAACAAGGAGGCCTTCCTCTGGGGACGCCGCTGTGCTCACCAGCCGGAACGCGTGCGGGCGTTGGTCGACGAGCTGGCACCACCGGCGCCGGCGCGCCTGCAGCGCCTGGAGGACATTGTCGCCGATCGCTGCGCCCGGCTGACGGCGTATCAGAATACCGCCTATGCCGAGCAGTACCGGCAGGAGGTAGAGCGCGTGCGCGCCGCGGATCCACGGGCGGGGGAGACTGACAGCCTCAGCCTTGCGGTCGCACGCAACCTGTTCAAACTGATGGCGATCAAGGATGAGTATGAGGTGGCCCGCCTCTACAGCGATGGCGAGTTTCTGCGCAAGCTGGAGCGACAGTTTGAGGGTGATTACGAACTGCGCGTGAATCTCGCGCCACCCCTGTTCAGCAAGCGCGATCCCAACACCGGGCACCTGATCAAGCGCGAATTCGGTCCCTGGATGCTGCGCGCGTTCGGTGTGCTGGCGCGATTGCGCTTTCTGCGAGGCAGCGTCCTGGATGTGTTCAACCGTACAGAAGAGCGTCGCCTGGAGCGCCTGGACTTGGCGGAGTATCTGGCGCTGCTGGAGCAGCTGCTGCCCGCTCTGAATGGCGACAACTACGCTGTCGTCCTCGAACTGGCGCGGCTGCCCGCGGAGCTGCGCGGCTTCGGTCACGTCAAGGACCGCAACCGCGAGCTGCTGGCTCTGCATCGCGCCGAGCTCATGCGCGAGTTTCAAGGCGAGACTGCCACCCCCATCATGGCGGTCAACGTCGCCTGAATCATTTGCTAAAAAGGATATCGAGGATAGCCATGAGCGTATTTTCTGCCCCCGCATTCGATCAGCACGAGCTGGTGGCCTTTGCCGCCGACAATAGCAGCGGCCTGCGCGCGATCATTGCCGTGCATGACACGGCGCTGGGCCCGGGCGTGGGCGGCTGCCGCATGTTCCCCTATGCCAGTGATCAGGAGGCACTGCACGATGTGCTGCGTCTGTCTCGCGGCATGACCTACAAATCTGCCCTGGCGGGCCTGCCCATGGGAGGCGGCAAGTCAGTCATCATCGGCGACCCGCGCCAGGACAAGACAGCCGCGCTGATGCGCGCCATGGGCGAATTTGTTCACAGTCAGGGTGGGCGCTATGTGGCAGCGGAAGACTCGGGCACAGGGGTGGCCGATATTCGGCTGATGGCGGAGCGCACCCCCCACGTCAGTGGCATGAATGACAACGAGTTTGGCGGTGACCCCTCCCCCAGCACAGCTTACGGCGTATTTATCGGTATCCGCACCGCCGTGCGGCACCGCCTGGGTGCGGACAGCTGCGCCGGCCTTCGGGTCGCAGTCCAGGGGCTGGGGCACGTGGGCTTTTATCTTGCCCGTTACCTGCGCGAAGACGG
>JBLRXF010000444.1:0-2187 GCA_047920875.1 Haliea sp.
AATTGCACGCAGGCAAACAGCACTTGGGAATAGACAAAACCGGCGGTGAGATCGAACAGCTCGCGGCTGCGACGACGGGCAATGGGACGAGTCAGCGGCAGGCGCACGGCCCAATGGTGAAAACGCGGATTCGTCAGCAGGCGATCACGGCACCGCAGCCAGCGCTCGCGCCAGCTCACGGGCACGGCAACGCCCGGCTCAGTCAGTTCCAGCTGCTCGGGAATCGTCAACACCGGCGCTCAAGCCGCGACCTGGCGACCAGCACCACGGGGGAAAAAACGCTTCGATTGCTGCCTGACCAGGCCCTGCAGACGCTCGCGCCCCGGGCAGTCCGGCACCGCGGCAACGCCCTCCTCGACCAGAGCCCGGAGGTGACAGACAGCGCCCTCCAGACCCAGTTCGCGAACCGCGCTGGGGCGATTCAGAGCCTCATCACGGCCCGCCGGTTTGCCCATGGTCAGCGCATCGGAGGTGGCGTCAAGAATATCGTCCGCGACCTGGTAGCTGGCGCCGATGCAGCGCCCCAGCTCGCGCCAGGGCGCGACCTCGACCCCCGCAGCGGCGGCGCCGGCACAGGCGGCGGCAATGAACAGCGCACCCGTCTTGGCCTGGTGATAGAGACCGAGTTCGACGCTGGCCTCGCTTTCCCAGGCCTGCCCCGCGGCGATACCGTAGGGGGCACCGCACCCGCGCGCAATCAGTCCCAGCACCTGCGGCAAGCGCTCGGGCTGGCGACTGGCGGCTCGGCCTAACACCTCGAAGGCAGAGACAATCAGGGCGTCCCCCGCCAGCACAGCGATCTGCTCCCCGTAGGCGCGGTGCACAGATAGCTTGCCGCGCCGCTCCCCGGCATTGTCAAAGCAGGGCAGATCATCGTGCACCAGGGAAGCGCAGTGCATCAATTCGATCGCCGCCCCCGCAGCTGCGGCAAGATCAGGGTCGTTGCCGCCATTGGCTGCAGCCACCGCCACGCAGAGCTGAGGCCGCACCCTGGCACCGCCGGGAAACACCGCGTGGTGCAGCGCGCGCGCCAGCAGCGGCGGACAATCCAACCCTGCGGCCCGCTCTATGGTCTCCTGCAGGAGCTGCTCAAAGCCCACATGTCCTGTGTCCATGGCGCCAACCCTCGACTGTATAGTTTGATTTACACTTTAGACTGTAATCTATACTAGACACTGATACAATACCGCGCAAGGCGAAGCTTGCCCAAAGCGGAGAAGGCATGGCAGCAACAGGTACAGTGGTAATCGGCGCCGGGATCGGCGGCATGGTGGCCGCACTGGAGCTGGCATTGGCGGGTGAAGCGGTGACGGTGCTGGAGGCCGAGGACCGTGTGGGCGGCAAGCTGCGCCAGATTGCGGTAGGCGAGCACAGACTGGACAGTGGCCCCACCGTGTTCACCATGCGCTGGGTGTTCGATGCCCTGTTCGCGGCCGCTGGCAGCAGTCTCGAGGAACAGCTGCAGCCCAGCGCACTGGAGGTTCTGGCACGCCACTACTGGGAAGACGGCAGCCGCCTGGAACTGCATGCCGACCGCGAGCGCAGCGCTGACGCAATTGGCGACTTCGCCGGCGCCGCCGCCGCGGCGCAGTTTCTGCGCTTTTGCCGGCAGACCCAGCGCATGTACAGCACTCTGGAGATACCCTTTCTCCGCTCACCACGGCCCAGCACCATGGGGCTGTCGCTCAAGGTACTGCGTCAAAGCCCGGCAGGCCTGCTGCACATTCATCCCTTTCGCCGCATGGCCGCTGCGCTGGCGCGGAACTTCACCGATCCGCGCCTGCGCCAGCTCTATGGGCGCTACGCCACCTACTGTGGCTCCTCCCCCTACCTGGCTCCGGCGACGCTGATGCTTGTCGCCAACGTCGAACAGCAGGGTGTATGGCAACTGCGGGGTGGAATGCAAAGCCTGGCCGATGCCTTGCATCGACTGGCTCTGGCGCAGGGCGTGCAGTTCCAACTCAACAGCAAGGTCGCCGCCATAGACACGCAGGCAGGCAGAGTCTCCGGGGTGCGCACCGAAACGGGCGAGCTGCTCTCCTGCGAAGCCGTTATCTGCAACGCCGACCCGGCCGCCTTGCGTCAGGGCCTTAGATGAACTCGCCCCGCAGGAAGCCCAGTGCGGGCAGCGGCGTCCATTTGCGCGGTAGGTCGGCCCGGCGCATCGGCGCCACCGAGTAGTGCGGC
>JBLRXF010000445.1:0-2161 GCA_047920875.1 Haliea sp.
CGGATTTCGAGACTCTGGTCATTGACGGCGTCGAGATGGAGTTCCAGAACACGCCGGGAACCGAAGCTCCAGCGGAAATGAACACTTGGTTCCCGCAGTTCAAGGCATTCTGGGCAGCAGAAAACATCACCGGTACTATCCATAATATCTATACCTTGCGCGGTGCCCTGGTGAGAGATGCGCTGGCATGGTCAAAGCATATCAATATTGCACTGTACCGCTACGGCCAGCAGGCAGATGTCATGTTCGCCTCGCACAGTTGGCCACGCTGGGGCAATGATCGCATCCAGCAGGTCATGCGCACTCAGCGCGATGTCTACGCCAACCTGAACAACCAGGTCTTGCACCTTGCGAACCAGGGCGTAACCATCAATGAAATCCACAATGTGTATGCATTGCCCGAAAGCCTGCAGCAGCAGTGGTCTGCGCGCAGCTATCACGGCTCCGAGGAACACAACAGTCGCGCGGTCATGAACCGCTACCTCGGCTACTGGGACGCCAATCCGGCTACCCTCATGCCGCTGTCGCCAGCTGAATCTGCGCCGCTGTACGTCGAGATGATGGGCGGTGGCCGCAAGATCCTTCGCAAGAGCAGCAAGCTGGTTGAGCAGGGTCAGTACTTCGAGGCCGTGGAGCTGCTCAACAAGCTGGTATATGCCGAGCCTGATAACAGCGCTGCCAAGGACCTTCTGGCCGACGCGTTCGAACAGATTGGCTACCAGAAGGAGAGTCCAAGTGTACGCAACAGCTTCCTGGCAGCGGCCTATGAGCTGCGCAATGGCATGCCCTCGGGGGTGACGCCCTCAGGTAGTGGTCCCGATACGATCCGCGGGATGACCACCGAGCTTTGGCTGGATTTCCTCGCTATCCGGCTCGATAGCCGCAAAGCCAACGGCTTGAGCTTCATTGGCCATTTGGTAACACCGGACAATGGCGAGGCATTCCTGGTGGAGCTGAGCAACGCAACGCTTACCAATATCAAGGGTGAGCGAGCCAGCAACCCTGACCTTGAGATCACGGTGAACCGCGCCGACCTGGAGCTCGTGATGGCCGGCAAGACTACGCTCGCCGCATTGGAAACCGAGGGCAAGGCCCGTCTGGAGGGCAGTCGCACCGCCTTCGACCAGATAGTTTCGATGCTGGAAACATTCACACCCAGCTTTGAAATCCTGCCTGGCACCCGCCCGCAGTAACGCCCAAGGCGGGTTCCCGCCTCTATTTCACAGGCCGGGGTAACCCCGGTCTGTGGTCTTCATTCTAGTCCCTGCCCCGATCGGCCAGATTTGTAAGTATATGTAACCGATCGACTAATGCGGTGATAAAACAGGCTAACATCCGATCAATGCCGTGTGGCATCCACAGCCAATATGACGGAGAGTCTTGATGGGTCTTTTTGCCCCGAAATGTGCGCGATGCGGACAGCGCACGCGCAACATCGAAGATGGAAAGCCAACCTGCGCGACCTGCGCCAGGGAAATGCAGCTCATGCTGGATGCGCAGGAGGAGAATCTCCACCTGTGTCCTGTGGATGCATCGCCGATGAAAAAAGAAATTGCGCACATGATTATCATCGACAAATGCCCGAAATGTAACGGTGTCTGGCTTGACGGTGGAGAGCTCGAAAAGTTGTCAGGGGACCTGCGGGCCGAGGCCTTCAGTGCCATGAGTGCGGTGATTATGCCTTACTGACCGGGGGGCAGGGGTGTTTGCCCTCAATCAATCCAGAGTGGGTTGAGCCAGCCTTGGGGCTCACCAAACCGATTGAGGTGCGGCTTTCGGCGACTCTTGCTCCAGCGAGGCGATAAATCGTCCAGTATGGAACACCACGTCGTCCTCACCATACTGGTCGAAGGGGTTTTCCAGCTGATCCTGAATATTGACGAGCGCAGTAAGAACGACGGAATATATCAAAGGCAGGACATAGAAAAGCCCGCTGGAATAGTCTTGGGCAGCGTAGGCAAAATAAGGGCCGTACACAACCGGTATCAATGCCATAAAGAAGGTCCCAAACATTTTCAGCATCACTGGCGTACGGTACTGATGAATATGTTTTATGGATTCAAAAGCCAGAATCATTTCACTCAGGTAGCTGCTGACCCTGGAGATTTCGGTCGGAGCCATGCTCTGCTGGCGCATGTCGCTGCGAATAAACAGGGACAGG
>JBLRXF010000446.1:0-2110 GCA_047920875.1 Haliea sp.
GGCCATGCTGAGCGTGGTGGATCCATCAAAACGGCGGCCGCCAATACTGCCCTCGACGCTCCGTTCACAGGCATAGGCATGCCCGGAGGCACAGTCGGGGCAAGCGCCACACCAGCCGTAGGACATAATGACGCTGTCGCCAACCTGCACGTCGGTCACGGCGCTGCCACACTGCACTACCGTTCCCGTTCCTTCGTGGCCAAGCACGGCGGGGAGCGCCATGTAGTGCCGCGCAGAGACGTCGGTATGACAAATACCGCAGGCCTCCAGACGCACCACCACCTCATCCGGCCGCGGCTCATCAAGGTCAATCGTGGCAAAACGAAAATCGCCTTCCAGGGAATCAATCACTGCTGCCCGCGTTTTCATGGCTGCAACAGCCTCCAGCCAGTTACGGGCACTTGCTGCACAACAGCCTCGTTCGCCAAACCCTGCAGCGTTCGATAATCCAGCTTGCCGTTGGGGCCCCTGCCCACTGTGTCGACCACCACGTAGTGCTTGGGGACTTTGTAATCTGCCAGCTGCTCGCGCAGCGCCAGTTTCAGCGCAGCAGGTACAATCTCGGCGCCTGCCACAGGCTCAATCAGGGCTGTGACTGCCGAGCCCCAGCGCGCATCGTCCACGCCAACCACACAGCTGTCAGCGATACCCGGCAGGGCTTTGAGACACTGCTCCACTTCCTCGGGGAACACCTTCTCCCCGCCGGTATTGATGCATACATTGCCCCGCCCCAGGAATTTCACGGAGCCATCGACCAGGACCTCCCCCCAGTCGCCGAGCAGGCAGTAGCGCTCACCATTGATCACGGGGAAGGTGGCAGCGGTGCGTTCGGGGTCCTTGTAATAGCCGTCGGCAATCAAGCCACGGCGGGCAATCATTCCCGTCTCACCACTACCCGGCACTACCTCCCGGTGGTCTTCGGTAAATACGCGCACGAATTCGCCAATCTGCAGCTTCAATGCCTTCTCGGTGGGACTGCCCGGGCTCTGCTGGTTCATGGCAGCATGCCCAAGCGCCGCAGACTCCGAGCCGCCCAAAATATCCAGCACCTCCAGCTTTGGCAAGCGTTCCACAATGCCGCGCTTGATGTGCATGCTGAACACCGCCGCAGAGGAAATCAACATGGAAAAATCGTCGAGATCGGCAACGCTGTCACGCTGCTCCAGCGCCTCCAGGAGCGGCTTGCCCATTGCATCACCGGGTATTTTCAATGCATTGACGCGATAGCGGGCAATGGCATCCCAGGCGTCTGCGGCGTTGAATTGCGGCGCTGACGAAGTCACCACGGTGCCGCCAAAGGCCAGCGCAGGCAGCAGACTGTAAACACCCAGACCATGCATCATCGGGGCAATCACCATTTCCGTGTAATGTTCGCCCCGCTGATACATCTCCAGTACTGCCTCCACCGATTGCGGCTGGGTAGGCCCTGCAGCGCAAAAGTAGTTGATGCCAAACATCTGGAACAGTTTGTCCTGGTTCCACATCACCCCCTTGGGGAGACCGGTGGTACCGCCGGTGTACATGAAGAACTGATCCTCGGGATTCGAGGAATAGGCAGGCTCGGCTTGCTCCTGAGTCACCAGGTCGTCGAATGTGCAGTGAGTCCTGTCACCCCACCAGGGTGCTTTAGGCCCACCATCATCACCCTGCTGGACAAGCACCCTGAGGCCTGGCAGTTCAGGCAGGACAGCACCCAGGCGATCCTGAAATTCGGCGTGATAAAACACGGCATTGCTGTCGGAGTTGGCGAAAATATGCGCCAGTTCCCTGGCGGTGTAGCGGTAGTTCACGTTCACGTGTACCGCACCCATTTGCATAATGGCGACAACCGCCTCGACATACTCGATGCTGTTGCGCGCATAAATGGCCACCTTGTCACCGCGCGCAATACCGAGCGTGCCCATTGCTCCACAGAGCCTTTGACTGCGCTGTGTGAGTGCTCCCCAGGCAAGTTGCCGGCCGGTGTGGGCATCTATTACCGCCGGCCGCTCGGCCGGTGCATTGTCCATGGCCAGTCTCAGCAAGTCACCCAGGAGCCTTGTCCAATATGAAGTGAGTCTGGAGGCAGGGCTTTGATTCCAATATGAAATGAGTCTGAAGCTGGTACAGG
>JBLRXF010000447.1:0-2104 GCA_047920875.1 Haliea sp.
GCCCTGACGCTGCTCGCGGGGAGCCGCTTCGGCCTTGTCGTTGAGGCGCATGCTAAGCGCTATGCGCTTGCGCTGCTGGTCCACTTCCATGACTTTGACCCGCACGATATCGCCGGCCTTGACCACGTCCCGCGGGTCCTTGACGAAGCGGTCCGCCAGCACAGAGATATGCACCAGCCCGTCCTGGTGCACGCCGATATCAACAAAGGCACCGAAGTTGGTGACGTTGGTAACGGTGCCCTCCAGCACCATGTCCGGCTCAAGGTCAGAGATTTTTTCCACCCCCTCCTGATACGAGGCCACGCGGAATTCCGGCCGCGGGTCGCGGCCGGGCTTGTCCAATTCCCGGATAATGTCGGTCACCGTGGGCAGGCCCACGTTCTGAGTGATGTAGTCCTGGGGCCGCAGGCTGCGCAGGAAGGTGGAATCACCGATGATGCTGGCCAAGGAGCGCTGCTGGCGCGCGGCGATGGCCTCCACCACCGGGTAGGATTCGGGGTGTACCGCCGACGCATCCAGGGGATTGTTGCCGTTGCTGATGCGCAGAAAGCCCGCTGCCTGCTCGAAGGTCTTGTCGCCGAACCGTGAGACTTTGAGCAGTTCCTTGCGGCTGGCGAAGCTGCCGGTCTGGTCGCGATGGGCGATGATGTTGGCGGCCAGGCTCTGGTTCAGCCCCGAAACCCGCGCCAGCAGGGGTATGGATGCCGTATTCACGTCCACACCCACCGCGTTCACGCAGTCTTCCACCACCGCGTCGAGCTGCCGCGCCAGCTGTACCTGGCTGACATCGTGCTGGTACTGGCCAACGCCGATGGACTTGGGCTCGATCTTTACCAGTTCGGCCAGGGGATCCTGCAGACGCCTGGCGATGGAGACCGCGCCGCGGATGGTCACGTCCAGATCCGGGAATTCGCGGGCGGCAAACTCGGAGGCAGAGTAAATAGAGGCGCCGGATTCATTCACCATAACCTTGCGGCACTTCAGTTCCGGGTGCTGCAGCAGCAGATCACCCACAAACTTGTCGGTTTCGCGGCTGGCGGTGCCGTTGCCAATGGCAATGAGTTCGACATTGTGGCTGCGGATCATGCGCAGCAGCTCAATTCCCGCTTCCCGGATGCGGTTCTGGGGCTGGTTGGGAAAGATGGCGCCGTGGTCCAGCAGCTTGCCGTTGGCGTCGATCACCGCCAGCTTGACCCCGGTACGCAGGCCGGGGTCCATGCCGATGGTGGGTCGCGCCCCCGCCGGGGCCGCGAGCAGCAGATCCTTGAGATTGTTGGCAAATACCTGGATGGCTTCCTGCTCCGCGCGTTCCCGCAGCTGGGTCAGCAGGTCGGTTTGCAGATGGGTCAGCAGCTTCACCCGCCAGGTCCAGCGCACGGTCTCCGCCAGCCAGCGGTCCGCCGGGCGGCCCTGGTCGCGTACGCCCCAGTAGTCGGCAATCATTCCTTCACAGGCGTGGGCGTCGGTGGCTTTCTCCTCTGGGTCCAGTAGGAGGTTGAGCTGCAGGAAGCCTTCATTGCGGCCGCGGAACATGGCCAGGGCGCGGTGGGAGGGCACCCCGGACAGCAGCTCGTTGTGCTCAAAGTAGTCGCGAAACTTGGCGCCTTCCGTTTCCTTGCCACTGACCAGGCGCGAGGCCAGCAGGGCATGCTGCTGCAGGAACTCCCGCATCCGCGCCAGCAGGTCGGCGTCCTCAGCAAAACGTTCCATCAGGATCTGACGCGCGCCGTCCAGCGCGGCCTTGGTATCAGGCACCCCCTGATCGGGATTGAGGAAGGCGCTTGCCTCCTGCTCCGGATCAAGCGCCGGGTTGGCAAGCAGTGCATCGGCCAGGGGCTCCAGACCTGCCTCGCGGGCGATCTGCGCCTTGGTACGGCGCTTGAGCTTGTAGGGCAGGTAGAGATCCTCCAGGCGCGTTTTGGTGTCGGCTGCCAGCAGTGCCTGCTCCTGCTCCGGGGTCAGCTTGTCCTGCTCGGCAATCGACTTGATGATGGCGCCGCGGCGCTCGTCCAGTTCCCGCAGGTAGCGCAGGCGCTCGACGAGGTAGCGCATCTGGGTGTCGTCCAGGCCGCCGGTGACTTCCTTGCGGTAGCGGGAGATGAAG
>JBLRXF010000448.1:0-2092 GCA_047920875.1 Haliea sp.
CGTGTCCATGGCGTCGACGATCGCGATGTCGACGTCGGCGCCGCAGTCGATCGCGTCGATGGACGTGTCGCGCGAGCGGATGACGTCGGCGCCCGCGAGACCGCTCAGGGCGTTCGCGGCGTCGCTGGCAATGCCGCGTGGTGGAGCCGCGGCAACCCGGGCCTCCAGGGTCGGCAGGGACACCTCCAGGTAGACTACCGGCCCCGCCTGCTGCAGACGCTGCATGATCCGGTCGCTGTAGACCACGCTGCCACCGGTTGCGATGACGCTGCCCTGTAGAGGCACGGCCAGCAGAATCTCCTCTTCCAGGGCACGCAGGGCGACAGGGCCACGGCTGTCCACAATCTCCTGCAGGGTTGCGCCTGCCCGGATATGAATTTCCAGGTCGGTGTCCTTGAAGGCGAGCCCCGCGAGTTTCGCCAGCAACACACCGACAGTGCTCTTTCCTGCACCGGGCATGCCGATCAGGCTGATGGTGGACGGTAGCGCGTTCTCTCTGGGCACGGTCTGATCCTGCAGCAAGGGAGCCCTATTATCGACGCTCGGTGGACAGTGGCAAAGTCCCCCGCCTTGCGCGGGTCATGGTCACTGGGTAGAGTGCCTGCTGGCCCCCCATCAAACACTGCCGAGGCGCTGACGATGACCCTGTTGCATACTCCTCTCGATGCCCTGCACCGGGAACTTGGTGCCCGTATGGTGCCTTTTGCCGGTTACGACATGCCGGTGCAATACCCCGCAGGCATCATCAAGGAGCATCTGCACACCCGGCAGGCAGCGGGACTGTTCGACGTGTCTCACATGGGTCAAGTCGTGCTTGCGGGCCCGGGTTCGGCGCAGCTGCTGGAAACGCTGGTGCCGGCGGATGTCGTTGGCCTCGGGGACCAGCGCCAGACCTATGCCTTGCTGACCAACAGCAGTGGCGGTGTGCTGGATGACCTGATCATCACCCGCTGGGGACCGGACACCTTTTTCCTGGTCGTCAATGCCGCCTGTAAAGAGCAGGATATTGCCCACCTGCGTGCGCACCTGGACGGCCAGAGCCTCGAGGTGCTCGAGGATCAGGCGCTGCTCGCTCTGCAGGGGCCGGGTGCCCGTGACGTTATGCGGCGCCTGTGCCCTGATGCCGCGACGCTCACCTTCATGCACGGCATGCGTGCCGTCATTGACGGCGTTGAGCTGTACGTCACCTGCTCCGGCTACACGGGCGAGGACGGTTTCGAGCTGTCATTGCCCGCGGCCAGTGCGGACAGAATTGCCCGTCTCTTGCTGGCGCAGCCGGAAGTGGAGCCCATTGGCCTGGGCGCTCGTGATTCCCTGCGGTTGGAGGCGGGTCTGTGTTTGTACGGGCACGAGCTGAGCACCAGTATTGATCCGGTGCAGGCCGGTCTGGTGTGGTCTATCGGCAAGGCGCGGCGCCCCGGCGGCCAGCGCCCCGGCGGATTCCCGGGCGCAGAGCGAATTTTTCAGCTGATCGAGCACAGGCCGCCGCTGTGCCGGGTCGGGCTGGCAGTTGACGGCAAGCGTCCGGTGCGCGAAGGCCAAATCGTGCTCGACGAGCGCGGTGAGAAGATAGGTGAAATCTGCTCAGCCTGCTTTGGCGCCAGTTTTGGAGCCCCCATTGCCATCGCCTATGTGCGGCGGGATTGCGGAGAGCCCGGTACCCGGCTGGTGGTCGATGTGCGGGGCAAGCCGGTTGCCGTTACCGTGGCCAAAATGCCTTTTGTGCCGCAGCGCTATTGCCGCAGCTGAGGCAGGCCCGGTTCAGTGCGCCCAGGCGCGCAGGGCCCGGAATTGCTGTGACAGGTAGTCCATCTGGTCCGCCAGTACCCGCTCCTTGGCGAGGAAGTGCCACTCCCAGGTATTGGGCCGGAACGGCACTGCCAGCAGTGGCATGTTGGCTTCTTCCGGAGTGCGATTGTCCTTCGCCCAGTTGCAGCGGCGGCAGGCGGCCACCACGTTCTCCCAGCGGTCGCGCCCGCCCGCACCCATCGGGCGCCAGCGGGCCGCGCCCGTCAGCCAGTCGGAAGTGGCCTCCAGATCCCAGCCCGCATCCCCGCGTCGACCGAGAAAGCGCCCACCGGGCAGGTCCTGC
>JBLRXF010000449.1:0-2047 GCA_047920875.1 Haliea sp.
GCGAATGTAGAACTCGTGGCTGCCCGGGGGTGCCTGGATATGGTTGCGTCGGCCGTCCGCGGCGCTGGCATCCACGGTGATTTCGAAGCGTCCTTCGGCATCTACCTCCAGCTCCTTGCCATCCAGCAGGCCGAGGGTTTGCATGTCCGGCCCCCACAGCGTGAAGTAATTTTCCACCAGGCGCTGCTCGCCAACCCGGCCGCGGATCCGGTAGCGATGCTCGTGGCTGATGGGTATGACCCGGTAAATCGAGTCAGGGTTGTCGATACCCCAGCGGCTGCCGGGAATGTCGTAGCCGGCGAGCCGGTGGGGCAGCCGGCTGATGGTAATCACCTTCGGGTACAGCGGGTCCTGGTTTAGCGCCCAGATGGTGGCGCCGAACATGACCTCCTCAAAAGCCCAGTCAAAGCAGCCGCGCATGGTGGCGCCGGGGGCCGCGTGCTCAAGCCAGAATGCGCGCACTTGCGCGCGCGCGGCGACAATATCCGGATGCTGGTAGTAGCGTAGCGCCAGCAGTTCGTGCTGGCGCTGCTCCGGGGTACTGATGGGATTGTTGTGCCTGCTCATGACGCCACTCCGGACATGTGATTGTTGTCAGAACTGCTGAGCGGTAAGGAATTCACGCCACCGACAAGCCATCCCGGTCACTCTTGCGCCTGGCCAGGTCGGCAGGCAGCTTGCGCGCCCCGAGGTAGAACAGCAGGATCGCCACCAGCCCGGTCATGGAGGCCAGGACCATGGCATAGCGCAGGCTCTGGTCGCCGAAACGGGGCGCCAGCAGATCACTGGTCAGGCCTGTCAGGAAGGGGCCGAGGCCGAGGCCAATCATGTTCAGGACGAAGAACAGGATGGCGGAGGTCAGGGCGCGCATGGACGGCGGCACCAGGGCGTGCGACATGGCGATACTGGGGCCCAGGTAGAGCGCAGTCAGAATGTTGGTGAAGATCAGGATGATCAGCAGGTGCGTGGTGTTGTCGGTCAGCAGCACGTACAGGTATGGGCCGAAGGCGATCAGGCCGCCATACATGGGAACCCAGAGGTACCAGCGCGGGTCGCGGGCGCCAAAGCGATCGCCGAGATAGCCGCCGAGGTAGGTGCCCGCGGCGCCGCCGATGCCGGATACCAGCGCCAGCACCATCCCCACCTGGGCAATGCTGAGGCCGTGGTTGCGGATCAGGAAGGAGGGGAAGAAGTTGCCGACCCCGTAGCCGACAAAGGCCATCAGCGAACAGCCAAAGGCGATATACCAGAACGATGGCAGCTGTTTCAGCACCGCCATGGTCTCCGCGAAGCTGGGCCTCTGGGCGGTCTCGGCCGCCGTATCCCAGCGCCCGCGAATGGGTTCCTGCACAGTGAACCGCAGTACCACTGCAAAAATCACCCCGGGTATGCCCACCACCAGGAAAGCCATGCGCCAGCCGAAGGCTTCCGCAATCATGCCGCCGAAGGCAAAGCCAAACAGGATGCCGATATAGATGCCCATGGAGTAGAACGACAGGGCACGCCCGCGCTGCTCCGGGGGGAAGTAGTCGCTGATCATGGAGTGGGATGGCGGGCTGCCCCCCGCCTCGCCGAGGCCGACGCCAATCCGCGCCGCCAGCAGCTGGCCGTAGTTCTGCACAAAGCCGGAGAGGGCGGTCATCCCGCTCCACACCGCCAGCGCCAGGGAGACGATATTGCGGCGGTTGCCGCGGTCCGCCCAGTAGGCAATGGGAATGCCGGCGGTGACATAGATCAGCGCAAAACTGAAGCCGCTCAACAGCCCCAGCTGGGCATCCGACAGGCCCATGTCCGCCTTGATGGGCTCTTGCAGGATGACCAGAATCTGGCGGTCGATGAAGTTGAAGGCGTAGACGATGGTCAGCATGACCAGCACAAAGCGCTTGTAGCCGGCCGAATAGTCCTCTGCCTGTTGGTTCACGCTGGGAGTTCCTTATCTCTTTTTATGTCCCGCCAATATAACCGCTGCGCGGGTCAGGTCAAAGAACGAGCTCCGCCATGTCCCGCAGCAGCGCGCTGTCGCCGTTGATCAGCAGGCTGGTAACGG
>JBLRXF010000450.1:0-2031 GCA_047920875.1 Haliea sp.
CGGGCAATCGACAAGGTCGCCGCCAAAATTGTCCGATCGCTGGGGTTGCCGTTCGAACTCCATGGCCAACCGGCCCAGGTCAGCGCCAGCATCGGGATTGCGTTCTGCCCCAGCGACGCGACCGACCCGGAAGAACTACTGAAAAAAGCCGACCACGCCATGTACCGCGCCAAGACCTCCAGACACCAGAATATCTGCTTCTTCAACGCCACCAGTCCAGGCTCCACTTTGCATTGATCGTATGACGACCGCGCTGACCAGATGGCCAAAACTGTTGCTGATCAACCGGAATGGCAGAGATCGATCACGGAAAATCCGGCTGAAAGCCAGCATCTACCAGGGCCAAGCTTTTAGAGTGCCAGATCATCGCGAAGCAATGCAAGACCCCGAGGAATAGGCTGTTGGACTGGACGGTTTATTGGTTTCAGAGCATCGCGTGCTTCGCATTTGCCTCGGTGGCAATGTTCAGCGGAATTTCTGGCGCTGCCCTGATGTTTCCCTGGTTCATCATGGGCTTTGCGCTGCTGGGCTTGCCCGAGATCAGCATTGAGCAGGCTATTGCAGCCTCCATCTTTCTCGAATCATCGGCTTTCTGCATCGGGATCTATCTCTATTGGCGTCGCGGTTACATCCACTGGCCCACCGTGAGAAAGCTGGTTGTCTTCGTTGTTCCTTCTGCGGTCGTTGGGGCGTTTCTGGCGCACCGCGCACCAGAACTGGCGCTGCGAGCGGTTTACTCCCTGTTGATGCTGGGCGTGGCCTGGCTTTTATTCAAGCGCGTCCGGAAAGATATGAAGCAGAAGGACAACTCCCGGCAGTCCCGCGCGTCAACCAGCTCTGGACTTCAACTGCGCGGGGCTGGTCTGCACCAGATACTCTCCGGCTGCGGCGCCTTTCTGACCGGCCTGATTTCAACCGGCATCGGGGAGGTGACTCAACCATCGCTGATTGTGCGCTCGCGCTACCCAGTGCCAATTGCTGCAGCAACATCCATCGTGCTTGTCGCGGCGGCCAACATCAGCGCGGTCAGCATACACTTCAGTCAACTCATTGCTGCTGAAGGTATCAGCGCAATCCCGTGGAACCTGGTCGTATGGGGCGTCCCCGGCATGGTCGCCGGCGCCTCGGTCGGCGCATGGCTGCAAGGGCGTGTCAACGAGCTGGCCGCTCGCAAGTTCTTCATCGGATTGTTCCTGCTCCTTGCGGTCAGCTTCCTGGCCTACAGCCTTGGTGAACTGGCTCTCTAGCTGCAAAACCCTAAGCGCGACTTGACACCCCCCACTGGCTCCCTTACCTTCATGAAGAGGTACACCGCCTCCCCGTACAAGCCCTTTCTCTCGAGGAACTTGATCAAGCCATCAGGAAGCGGCAACGAAAATGATCGCAAAAGCATAATCAGTCGCTCATGTTCCCTGCAGCACGCCGGGCCTCCGCCGGACGCGCCAGAGGGGAGACGCAACGTTGGAATAGAAACATTATGGAATCAGGAAATGAACATCATGGCGCCTGCCTCTGTGGCGCCGTCCGCGTCACGGCCAGGGCCAGAAGTAATGGCGTCGGCGCTTGCCACTGCAAGATGTGCAGAAGATGGGGCGGCGGTCCACTGCTCGTAGCCGAGTGCGAAAGCAATGTCAATTTCGACGGTTCTGAACATATCGCTACCTTCGACTCTTCTGACTGGGCCGAACGCGGATTCTGCCGGGAGTGCGGCACTCATCTATTCTACCGCTTGAAACAGGAAGGTCACTATGCGGTCCCTGTGGGGCTCTTTGACGATGATGACCAATGGAGACTCGCCGAGCAGGTGTTCATTGACGAGAAGCCCCTTTTCTACTCATTCTCGCAGGACACCAGGGACCTCACCGGTGAAGAGTCCTTGGCCCAGTATGCCGAGGAAGAGGACGGGCGCATCACGTAACGTGACGGTAATGTCCAGCCACAGACCGTTGCCATCAGGCTGATCGCCGAAATCGCGGCTCCATGCGGGACCCTACACGTGTTAGGCTGTACTTCATCGACCCCACTGCTTGG
>JBLRXF010000451.1:0-2021 GCA_047920875.1 Haliea sp.
GGCCCAGCACCATAGTGCAAACGGCGGTGTTGACGATGATGTGTGGCAGGGCGAAGAGCGCCTGGCTATGGGTCCAGAACAGCGCGCTTGCCGCATCGTGCGGCGCCACCAGCAGCGGCGCATAGGGCAGCAGGCCATAAGCCGTGCCGGCGTTTATCCCCAGCATGGCAAGGAAGGCAATGGGCACCGCGACCAGCACCACGCGCCGCGACAGGATCAGGAAAGCGACGATGGGTGCGCTGGTCAGCACCACCCCCGTGGTGAAACTCAGGGGACCGATGAGGAAGCCGCCCAGGACCAGGGCCAGCGTATAGAAGTTGGTGGTGCCCTGTGTGCCAACCTGAGTCCATACACTCGGTGTATGAGATAACATAGATTTCAGGGCGGACACTGAGGAACCAGAACTATGCCAAAGCAACCATCCGATCTCCCGGAAAGCCAGGTTGCCCCGAATCCGGCACTGGAGAAGCGCACCCGGCGCGAGTTTTCGACCGAGTACAAGCTGCGCATTATTGCCCAGGCCGATGCCTGTCGTCATGGCGAGCTGGGCGCCCTGCTGCGCCGTGAGAAGCTGTACAGCGGCCAGCTCCGGCAGTGGCGCAAGGAGCTCCAGAGTGGCGGCACGGAAAAGCTGGGCAAGACCGCACCGGGCCCGAAGGCCAGCAAGACCGCCGAGCAGCGCCGAATTGAGCAGCTTGAGAAGGAGAATGCCCGCCTGACACGCAAGCTGCAATTAACCGAGGACTGCGTGGCACTCCAAAAAAAAGCCTTCTCCATGCTCGATCACACGAACAATGGGAGCGATGCATGAGAGCCGCACTGGAAGATCGCCCCGCACGGCTGCCGCTGGCTACTGCCTGCCGGGTGCTGGGCCTGAACCGCAGCACCCTGTATGCGCGCCAGAAGCCGGCTCGGCGTGACACACCACCGGTGCCACAGAAAGCGCGACGCCAACCCCGAGCACTGAGCGATGCCGAGCGTGCGATAGTGCTGGCGACCCTGAACAGCGATACGCACTGTGACCAGCCGCCTGCGGAGGTCTATCAGGCGCTACTGGAGCAGGGCCAATACCTGTGCTCAGTAAGAACCATGCACCGTCTGCTGCAAGCGAGTCAGGCGCAGGGCGAAAGGCGCCGACAGCGCGCGCCGCAACACCATTCGGTACCCCGTCTGGTCGCCCGGGCGCCGAACGAGGTGTGGACCTGGGACATCACCAAGCTGGCAACACAGCGGCGCGGCGAGTACCTGAACCTGTACGTCGTTATTGATCTGTTCAGCCGCTACATCGTCGCCTGGATGATCTCGCGCAAGGAAAACAGTGCGCTGGCCCAGCAGTTGATGAACGAGGCCATCGCCCGCTACAGGCTGCAACGCCTGACCATCCACCAGGATCGCGGCTCGCCGATGATTGCCCAGTGCTACCTTGATCTGATGGGCGAGCTGGGTGCCACATGCAGCCATAGCCGGCCGCGGGTGAGCAATGACAACCCGTTCAGCGAAAGCCAGTTCAGAACCCTGAAATACCAGCCCGACTTCCCCGGGCGTTTTGATAGCATGGAACAAGCCCGGTGCTGGATGAGTGATTATGTGCACTGGTACAACGGCATGCATCATCACAGCGGCCTTGCCGGCTACACGCCGGAGCAGGTGTTTACCGGTCGCCACAAGGAGCTGGCTGGCATCAAGCAGCAGGCGCTCGACGCCCAGTATCGCAAGCACCCGGAGCGATTTGTAAAGGGCTGCCCGCAGGCGGCAATGCCGCCGGCGATGGTCGCCATCAATCCTGTCCAGCCGGGTGACAGCGACGACAGCGGCGTCACGTCGACACCGGTCAACATCCCGACGCTGCCGTATGCTCAGGAAGTGGCGAGGAAAAATACATTAACTGTAGGTTAGTGTGTCCAAAACAGGTTGACACGTTCCGGTGATGGAAGAAGGAGGCAGGGCGTGGGCGAATTGTATTTCCATGGATTTTGCAGATAGAAAAAGAAGAACTTTGTTAGATGTGCGCGCAAGGATCT
>JBLRXF010000452.1:0-1999 GCA_047920875.1 Haliea sp.
CGTCTATACCGAGGGCGGTAACATAGACCGGGCATGGCCCTTCGATATCATCCCCCGCGTCATCTCCGCGCGGCAGTGGCAAGCGGTCAGCGACGGCCTGCGCCAGCGCAGCCTCGCGCTCAACCGCTTCATAGACGACATCTACAACAAGCAGTCGATTCTCGCGGACGGCGTGGTGCCGGCGGACCTTGTGCTCGAGTCCACCAATTACAAGGCCCCCTGCGCGGGCATGTCGCCGCGTTTTGGGGTTTGGGCCCACATCTGCGGTTCGGACCTGGTGCGTGATGGCGACGGCAAGTTCTATGTCCTGGAGGACAACCTGCGGGTGCCCTCCGGCGTCTCCTACATGCTGGAAAACCGCGAGATTACCAAGCGGGTGCTGCCGGAGCTGTTCGAGAACTACAGCATCCTGCCGGTGGACGACTACCCCTCCAAGCTTTACCAGACCCTGGCTTCACTGTCGCCGCGCGAACGCCGCCGCCCCTGCATCGTGGTGTTGACCCCGGGCATATACAACTCGGCCTATTTTGAACACGCCTATCTCGCCCAGGGTATGGGTGCGGAGCTGGTGGAAGGCAGCGATCTGCTGGTGGCGGATGATGACTGTGTCTATATGCGCACGGTAGACGGGCCGGTACGGGTAGATGTGATCTACCGCCGCATTGATGAGGACTTCATGGACCCGGAGGCGTTCCGGCCGGATTCCATGCTGGGCGTGTCCGGTCTGATGCGGGCCTGGAAAGCGGGCAAGGTTGCCATTGCCAACGCGCCCGGCAGCGGGGTGGCGGACGACAAGGTCGTCTACGCCTTTGTGCCGGAAATGATTCGCTACTATCTCAAGGAAAAGCCGCTGCTGGCCAGCGTGCCGACCTACCTGTGCATGCTGGAGAAGGACCGTGAGTATGTGCTGAAGAACCTCGACAAGCTGGTGGTGAAGCCCGCCAACGAATCCGGCGGTTACGGCATTATGGTTGGCCCTCACAGCAGCGCCGCGGTGCGGCGCAAATTCGCCCGCCTGATTGAGGAAAACCCCCGCAACTACGTTGCCCAGCCGACCCTGTCTCTGTCCACCGCGCCCACGTATATCGACGATGCGGTTGAGCCGCGTCACCTGGACCTGCGCCCCTTTATTCTGCAGGGCAAGGACAGCTGGGTCACGCCGGGCGGCCTGACCCGAGTTGCACTCAAGGCCGGCTCGCTGGTGGTCAATTCCTCCCAGGGTGGCGGCAGCAAGGACACCTGGATCGTGGAGGGCAAGATATGACCATGCTGTCCAGCGTCGCCGAGCGCCTGTACTGGATGGCGCGGTATCTGGAGCGTGCCGAAGACACTGCGCGGCTGGTCGCCGCCTACAACCACCTGATCATGGATATTCCCCGCGGCTCGGAGCTGGGCTGGGACGTGTTGATCCGCATCCTCGATGCCGGGCCCGCGTTCTACGAGAATCACCGCGTTGGCAACGAGCAGAACGTGCTGCGCTACCTGTTGGCCGAAAAGGATAACGTCTCCAGTATTCCTTTCTCGGTGCGCTGGGCCCGTGAGAATGTCCGCACTACCCGCGATGTGCTGCCCGAGGAAACCTGGGAGCAGATCAACGAGCTCTACCTGTACACGAATGATGCGGCGGAAAAGTCCGTGGGGCGGCGCAACCGCCAGGCCTTCCTGGAGGAAATCATCAACCGCTGCCAGTTGATCAACGGCATGCTGGCGTCCACCCTGCCGCGGGATCATGTCTATCGCTTTCTCAAGGTCGGGCATCTATTGGAGCGGTCAGACATGACCACCCGTCTGATGGACGTTGGTGCCGGCGAAATCCTGGGTCGGGACGGCACTCACGGCGCCATCGACCCGCTGATCTGGGCATCGCTGCTGCAGGCCCTGTCGGCTTTTGGCGCCTATCGGCGGATGATCGGGCCACTGGTGGAGGCGGAGCATGTGGTGGAGTTCGTGTTCCGGGAGGCGATATTGCCGCGCTCCGTGGCCTTTTGCCTCGCCGGCG
>JBLRXF010000453.1:0-1968 GCA_047920875.1 Haliea sp.
CAAGGTGAATGGCCGCACAGCGGCCAGAGAAGGTGGCCTGGGCCAGCGGGCTCCTACAATACCCGTGGGAGCGCGGTCTCCGCGCGATCGCCCTACCTAACCGCACGCAGCAAAGTTGGATGCTGGGCAGCTCAGTAATGCAGCAAGGAGTGCACTTCATAATCCCCAAGCCGATCCCGGCCGCCGAGGAAATCCAGCTCAATCACGAAAGCACAGCCCACAACCTCGGCGCCGAGTGTCTCCATCAGTTCACAGCTGGCTTTGGCCGTGCCGCCGGTTGCCAGCAAGTCATCTATGAGTAAAACCCTGTCAGTCTCATCGACCGCGTCAATGTGCACCTCCAGCGCAGCAGAACCGTATTCCAGGTCGTAGGAAACGCTCTGGACGTCATAGGGCAGCTTGCCGGGCTTGCGCAGCGGAACAAAGGGCAACCCCAGCTCCCAGGCAACCAGGCTGCCAAAAATCAAACCCCTGGCTTCCATCCCGGCAACGGCCGTTATGTCGCGGCCGAGAAACGGTTGCAGCAGTAGATGGATCGCCAGCCGCAGGGCGGCCGGATCCTTCACCAGTGGCGTTATATCCTTGAACAGGACACCGGGCCTGGGAAAATCCGGTATATCACGTATCTTGCTGTGCAGGCTTTGCATGCATTGGCTCCGTAGATCTTGCGCCCTGTAGCTTACCCAAAAGAGCTGCCGTCCGCGGTTTTTTCGCATGTCCTTGCTGTTGCACCGCTATGGATTCATGATGTCGCTGAGAGGGTCACAGCTAAAACGGCCCACAGCTGCTACCGATTTCAGTCAGGGACAGCGTCATACCGCAAACTGAAGGAAAGCGCCATGCAAAGCTCCAACACTGCACTCAGCCTTCTGGTCAGATTCGCGGCCCTGCTGTTCGCAGCGGCACCTGCCCTGGCCTCTGATCAGCCCTTTACCCTGCACCTTGAACTGGGTGCCGGCTGGCAGGAAAAAAACACGGTGCAGATTCCCAATGATGAGCAGGGTACGCGGTTCTCGCTGGCCGACCTGGCAGGCTCCGGCCCCTGGACCGCCATCAGAGTCGAGGGCACCTGGGATATCAACGACAAACACGGCTTACGCTTCTTGCTTGCACCGCTGTCCTATAGCGAAAGTGGCCAGCTGGAGACGGAAACGCGTTTCGCCGGCCAGTCCTACAGCCCTGATGAAAAGGTCAAGGCGGAGTACAGCTTCAACTCCTGGCGCCTGGGCTACCGCACCCTTGAGGGCGGCGCGGACACTGACGATGTCTACAATTTCGCCTGGTTCAACTCGCTGGTCTTCTCCGCTGATTACCGTTTTTGACGTCATTTGAAAAATTTGCTGCGTCACTGCATTCAATGCAACAACCCTGGCGGTATTTCCTCAGGGATACCCCACAGATAAATCCCGCCACTGGACTGTGAGACCTCGTGCCTGTCGGGCACCCAGCGCCCCATGTCAAAGTTCCCGGAAATCACCCGGGCACCGGGCGACAGTTCCCGCAGCAGCTTCGGTTTCAGGGCAATATTCACTTCCGGCAGCAGGTAGAGGGTGACCACCGTGGCCGCACTCAGGTCGGCCTCGAAGGCATCGCCGTGACTGAAGGTCGCCAGCGCAGCCACGCCCGCCTGCTGGGCCCGCTGTTGTGCCAGTTGCACCAGCACCGGGTCCAGCTCCACGCCGTGGGCGCGGGCACCGCGACGCGCGGCCGCGATGACAATGCGACCATCGCCGGAACCCAGGTCGATCAGGTAGTCTCCGGGCGCGACGGCGGCCATGTCCAGCATTTGCTCCACATCAGCTTCGGGCGTGCTGACATAGGGCGCCACCGGCAACTGCGCCAGCGCAATCGACGGACACAGGAACAGCGCCAGCAGCACTGCTCTGGACTTCGGCCCGAGGATGGGTTTTGATGAATCGGGGAACACGTCGCGACTCCAACCAGTAAAGCCAAAGGATACAGTCGGAG
>JBLRXF010000454.1:0-1967 GCA_047920875.1 Haliea sp.
GCGACCGCGATCGGCTCGAGCGGACCGCGCTCCTTGAGCAGCTCCCGCAGGCTCGGACCGTCGACGTGCTCCATGACCAGGTAGACGAGATCGTCGTCGCGGCCGGTGTCGTAGATCCGGACGGCGTTGGGGTGGTTGAGCTGCGCCGCCGCCCTGGACTCGCGCTCGAAGCGCTCGACGACCGTCGGGTCGGTCGCGTGGTGGGGGTGGAGCAGCTTGATGGCGACGGACCGCGCCAGGTTCTCGTCGAACGCCCGCCACACGGCCATCCTGTGGTTCGCTCGATCATCGCGGGTGGGCGTGACCTGCCTGCGACGGACCTGTTCCGGGCGCAGTATCGGCTGGCCGACCTGCAGCGCCAGTGCGCGGCGCAGATAGGGGAGTTTGACTGCCTGCTGACACCCACCGCTGGCCGTCTGTTTACCGTCGCCGAGATGCTGGCGCAACCGGTCCTGCACAACTCGCAGCTCGGGTTCTACACCAACTTCATGAACCTCCTGGACATGGCGGCCGTGGCCGTGCCCACCACATTTACCGCCCGTGGTTTGCCTTTTGGTGTCACCCTGGCCGGGCCAGCGTTTAGCGATCGCGCACTGTTGTCCATAGCCAATCGGCTGCGCGCGCTGTTGCCTCTGCCTCTGGGTGCCTTGGACATACCATCGGTGTCAGCGTCGGGTCCCGCCTGGAGCGAGGCCGCGCGCACCGACATCGTGGTCTGTGGCGCCCACCTGGAGGGATTGCCGCTGAACTGGCAGCTGGTCGAGCGTGGCGCAGTGTTCCGTGAGCGTACAGCCAGCGCTGCAAGCTACCGGCTGTACCTCCTGGCAGGTGGGCCGCCTATGCGCCCCGGCATGGTCCGGGACGAGGAACGTGGGCAGGCGATCGAGGTTGAGATCTGGTCTATCCCGACCGCGGATCTGGGTAGTTTTGTCGCCGCGATTCCTGCCCCGCTGGGTATTGGCAAGGTCGAGCTGGCAGACGGCCGCTGGCTGAGCGGTTTCATCTGTGAACCGCAGGGTGTGCTGACGGCCGCAGGCGAAATCACCCGGCATGGTGGCTGGCGGGCCTGGCTGGATAGGGACGCGGCGGATTGACAGCTGCATGTGCCGAAACGGCGACGATCACGTATACTTCCGGCACCACAGCTTGCTGGAGTTGCAACGATGAAATTGGTTACCGCAATCATAAAACCCTTCAAGATGGACGATGTGCGCGCCGCCCTGTCGGACATTGGGGTGCAGGGAATTACCGTGACCGAAGTCAAGGGCTTCGGGCGCCAGCGCGGCCACACCGAGCTCTATCGGGGCGCGGAATACGTGGTGGATTTCCTGCCCAAGCTGAAACTGGAAATTGCGGTAAGCGAGGCCCAGCTAGATCCTACCATCGAGGCGATTATCAAGGCTGCCAACACGGGCAAGATTGGTGACGGCAAGATTTTTGTGACCGAGATGGAGCAGGTGATCCGAATTCGCACCGGCGAAACCGGGGAAGAAGCGATCTGACGTACAGGCAGCTTACGTTTCATTATAAGGAGAACAAAAAATGATTTTGAAACAATCAGTCGTAGCTACGGTTGGTCTCGTTCTTGTCCTGGGTCTTGCCGGATGCGGCGGTGGCACCACCACCGTGCAGGCACAGGCGCACACCCAGGGGCAGCAGTTGCTGGATCTCAAGGAAGCGCTGGATCAGGGGGTCATAACCCAGAAGGAGTACGACAAGGCCAAGGAAAGAATACTTAAAGGCGAGTGACGCCCCGGTCCGACGCAGACTGACGGCCAGCAGCTGGATCCCGCCATCGGAGCCAGCTGCTGTCGCCCTGAACCCCGGCGCTGAAACAGCCGCCGGAGATCTCTATTTGAGCTTCATGTCATTTTTGACCGACTTCACGCCCTTGACTTCCCGTGCGAGACTGGCGGCGCGGCTGATGTCGGCCTGAGAGTTGACGAAGCCACTCAGCTGCACCACGC
>JBLRXF010000455.1:0-1947 GCA_047920875.1 Haliea sp.
AGGCGGGCAGGCTCTCGGTGTCCCAGGTATTGGCAGCCGGGTTGTCGATAGTAACCAGGGCGGTGTGGCCGCGGATCTCGACCTTGAGTTTTTCGGATGTGCTCAGGCTCATTTGATAACCTCCAGTGCGCCGTCCATCAGCATTTTCCGGGCCACGATGACCCGCATGATTTCGTTGGTACCTTCCAGGATCTGGTGCACCCGGGTGTCGCGCACGTGCCGCTCCATCGGGTACTCGCGGATATAGCCGTAGCCGCCGAACAGCTGCAGCGCATCGTTGCAGACATTGAAGCCCACGTCGGTGGCAAAGCGTTTGGCCATGGCGCAGTAGGTTGATGCCTGGGAATCCTTGTGATCCAGCTTGCTGGCGGCGAGGCGCACCATCTGCCGGGCCGCGACCAGTTCAGTGAGCATATCGGCAAGCTTGAACTGGGTGTGCTGAAAATCGGCGATAGCGGTGTCGAACTGGCGCCGCTCCTGTACATAGGCAGCGGCCTCCTCCAGCGCCTGCTGGGCGGTGCCGACACTGCAGGTGGCAATATTGATGCGGCCGCCGTCCAGACCCGTCATGGCGATGGCGAAGCCCTGCCCCTCCTCACCCAGGCGGTTGCCCACGGGTACCCGCACATTGTCGAAGGTAACCATGCGGGTGGGCTGGGCATTCCAGCCCATCTTGGCTTCCTTCTTGCCATAGCTGATGCCCTCGGCATCCGCCGGCACCAGCAGCGCGGTGATGCCGCGGGCGCCGTTGTCGCTGGTCCGCAGCATCACTACCAGCACGTCGGTATCGCCTGCGCCGGAAATGAACACCTTGCTGCCGTTCACCACGTAGTGATCGCCATCGCGCTTGGCGGAGCTGCGCAGGGAGGCGGCATCGGAACCGGCGCCGGGCTCGGTCAGGCAGTAGGACGCAAGTTTCTCACCACTGACCAGGGCGGGGCACCATTCATCGATCACCGAATCACTGCAGTAGGTGCCGATCATGCTAGTGGCCATATTGTGGATGGTCAGGAAGGCGGCTGTAGTAGTGCAGCCGCGCGCCAGTTCCTCCACAATCAGGCTGGCGTCGAGCCGGCCGAGGCCAAGGCCGCCGGCGCGCTCGGGGGTGTACATGCCCATGAAGCCCAGCTCGCCCGCCTGACGCAGAGCGTCCTTGGGAAAAATGGACTCCTCATCCCACAGCGCCGCGTTGGGCGCCAGCACGCCGTCGGAGAAGGCGCGCGCGCTGTCAATAAAGGCCTGTTGCTCTTCAGAAACCGAAAAATCCATGGCTGCGGCCCCCTCAGAAACGGTTCATGACTTTGCCGAACAGCTCCTCGTCACTGGGGATCACCTTGGTCTGGGCCAGCGGCTTGGAGACCCAGGTCTCGTTGATCAGGTCGCGCCAGGTGATATTGTGGTTGATGCTGTTGCCACCCCAGGAACCGCAGCCCAGAGAGAAAGTCTGGCGCATGCCGTTCCACAGGTTGCCGCTGTTGGAGGGAGCCTGGGGCTGATTCACCATCACCCGCGACGTGCGCGTTGCCAGCGCCAGCTTGAGGATATTGTCGTCGTTGTAGGAGTAAATGCCGCAGCTGTGGCCCTGGCCCTGGTAGGCCTGGATACGGTTGGTCAACGCGATGGCCTCGTCGATATCCTTGACCTTGTACAGGGCCATGGTGACCGTCAGTTTCTCACCGGAGAAGGGGTAATCCGGGCCAGCGCCGGTTTCCGGCACGATCAGGAACTGCTTGCCTTCCGGCAGGTCGATGCCGGCGCGGCCGGCGATGGTCGTAGCGTGCTGGGCAACGATATTGGGATTCAGGTGACCGTCCACCCAGATCACGTTTTGCAGCTTCTGCTTGTCCCCGCCTTCAATGACGTAGCCGCCCTCGCGCTTCAATTTTTCCAGGAAGGCGTCATAGACAGATTCGAACACGAGCACAGCATTGTCCGAGGAACAGGATG
>JBLRXF010000456.1:0-1924 GCA_047920875.1 Haliea sp.
GGTACTGCTCCTGCTTGGCCGCAACCAGCAGTTCGTTCTCTTCAAACAGGCTTTCCAGGCGAGTGGATTCCTGTTCCTGGCGAGTCCGCTCGTTTTCCGCTTCCCGCAGCAGGCGAGCCTGATCGGCCTTGGCGGCGGCGAACTGCCTTTCACGTTCGGCATTCTCACGCGCTTCAGTCGCCTGCCCCTGCTTGACCAGACCCAGAAGCTGGTCGAGAGATGCTGCCTCCTGAGCGCCGGCTGTACCGGACATGGCCAGCGCACTGCCCAGCACCAGGGCCGGGAAAATCTTGTTCAGCGCTTTCATTATTTGGCCTCCGGTGCAGCTACGGGCATGTTGAGAAGATCGATTGTGGCTTGTCTCTTGGCGATACGGACGCCCTTGCGAATTTCGCCCGCATAGGCGCCGGAGGCGAGGGGATCCCAGCTCTTGGTTTCATTGTTCCAGACGCCGCTTTCGTTGCCGTCGGTGGTCTGATAGACGAGTGACAGGCGCCCGATGCGCAGGAAGTCGACGTCGCGGGTCACACCGTTGATTTCAATGGCATCGCTGTAGGTGTCAAAGCCGCGACCATACTGAAGCTCGATGTTGTAGGCTTCCAGCACCTGGCGGAATTTCTCGGCAACAGTGAGATCCGAGCGATCGACGTTGTTGCGCAGGAAGGCAATGCGCTCGCGGCGCTCATCGATATTGAAGGGCACATCCAGATTGATGAACTGCTCCAGGCTGTCGATCATGCGGATCACCAGCGGCGTCATCTGGCGCTGGATAACCGTCACCCCGTTGATGGACTCGTCTATATCCTCAATCCGTCGCATCTGGCTGTCGATCTGCCGCTGCAGACGCGCGTTGTAGACCTTGAGACCGTCAACCTGCTTCATGACCGCTCTGTAGTCGGTCAGGAGGTCACGGGTCTCGTCCGCCAGGCGGTCGATCTTCACCTGGGACTCGCGCGCCGCCTTGTTGCGGGACTCCCCGACCTCCAGGACGGAGTTCAGGTTATTGGCTTGCACTGTAGCGGTGGCACCGAAGAGGGTACCGGTAGCTACCAGCGCAGCGATCAATGCGTTCTTCAATCGATGCATAGTCATGGGAATTGTGCTTCCTATTTCCAACAAGAGTGATTCAGGGCTGAGACAGCGTGACTCGGCACTAGGTTAAACGATACCAGGTTGCTTTGTGAATATTTCTGCGCCGGTAAACCGAGGTGAAGAATTTAAACCCAATACCCTGCCGTTTTCAATCAAACGTCTAAAGCGCTTCAAGCATTTTCTGAAAACGTGTCGAAAGGTTACAGCAAAAGAAAGCAAAAACATCGAAAGTAACACTTGTTGGCGTCAAGCAACCAAAGAATAACGGTTACGCCCGCTCGTGCACCACGAAAGCGTAGGGGTAGGGGTTATCAGCGGTCGCCGAATACTCTTCGCGGGCGATTTCTCGCCAGCAAGCGAGGTCAAGGGGGGGAAACCATGTGTCGCCGGCGACCGTCGCGTGAACCTCGGTAACGTATAGGCGGCTCGCCAAAGGCAGGGCCGCTGCATAGATTTGTGCACCCCCGATCACCACGACCTCCTCCGCTCCGCTTGCGGCTGCCAACGCCTGTGCGCTGGCGAGCGCGGACTCCAGCGAGTTGACCACGGCAACCCCGGGCGCGGACCAGTCTGCGCTGCGTGATACCACGATATTGGGCCGACCCGGCAGCGGCTTGCCAATGGATTCATAGGTCTTGCGCCCCATGATGATCGAGTGGCCCAGCGTCATCCGCTTGAAGAACGCCAGATCATCGGGCAAGCGCCAGGGCAGATCGGCCTCGCGCCCGATCACACCGTTCTCGGCGACCGCCGCGATCATCGACAGGTTTCGAAGCCGCCTGCTAGTCATACCGCCACCGGTGCCTTGATCGCCGGGTGCGGGTCGTAGTTT
>JBLRXF010000457.1:0-1900 GCA_047920875.1 Haliea sp.
CTGGAACTTGAAGAGCGGGGCTACGCATGGCTGGAGGACGTGGCCTGATGGCGGATTTCATGCAGCGCGCACTGGCTGAGGCGCCCGCCACGGCGCCGGTCTGGTTGCAGGACATCCAGAGCCGGGGTCGCGAGACCTGGAAAGGCACCCAGTTGCCGACGCGCAAGACCGAGGCGTGGAAGTACACGAACCTGCAGGCCCTGCAGCAGTCCTTTGTTATTCCCGGGCGCGACGCCTGCAGGGCGGATGTTTCCGATATCAAACTGCCACAGCTGGGCGGCCCTACCCTGGTATTCACCGATGGCGTCTACCGGGCCGAACTCTCTGCCACAGCCCTGCCTGCGGGCCTGACGCTGGTGCGGTTTGCAGATGCGGATGCCGCTCAGGCAGAGCAAATCCGTGCCGCTCTCGGCAGTGCCCTGTTACCCGGTCGCCACGTCTTTGCACCGCTGAATGAGGCAACACTGGCGGATGGCGTTTTCCTGCAAGTCGCCGCCAACGCTGTCATTACAGAGCCCGTGCAGATCGCCTGGCTGACCAGCGGCCAGCACGAACCCATCAGTATTACCCAGCGCCTGCTGGTCTGCCTCGGCGCCAACAGTCAGGCCACTGTGCTGGAAACCTTTGCCAACACTGACATCGGCGGCACCGCCTTCACCAACGGCATTACCGAACTGTTGCTGGACCGTGGCGCACGACTGCACCATTACCGGTTGCAGCTGGAGCAGGGAGATGCGGTACACATCGGCGGCGTGCATGCCCGTCTTGGCGCCGACAGCCTGCTGAGCGGCTTTCACCTGGCCCTGGGCAGCGCTCTCAAGCGCATTGACCTGGTGGTCGACCACCAGGGCCCCGGCGCCCACTGCGACCTGGACGGTATCTACCTGCCGCGCGGTACCGAGACCGTGGACTACCACACCTGCATTGAGCACAGCGTGCCCCACTGCAGCAGCGTGGAGCGCTTTCGGGGCATCATCGCCGACGAGGCCACCGCCGTGTTCAACGGCCGCATCCACATCCATCCGCAGGCACAGAAGACCCGCGCCGAGCTCAGCAACAAGAACCTGCTGACCAGCAACAAGGCCGAGATCAACACCAAACCGGAGTTGGAAATCTACGCCGACGATGTCCAGTGCGCTCACGGCGCCACCGTCGCACAGCTGGACCCGCTGACCCTGCACTATCTGCGCACCCGCGGGGTACCCAAGGATGAAGCGGAAGTCATGCTCAGCTACGGTTTTATCAACGAACTGGTGGAAGCGGTGGCGGAACCCGCCCTGCAGGCATTCCTGAAGCCGCTGCTGGCCAACCGCTTTGCCCGCGAGGCACGACTGACGAGGCACATCCTGTGACCTCCCCTGCCCCGGTCACCCGGTCCGCCTTCGACCCGGCCGCCATCCGCCGGGACTTCCCGATCCTGCAGCAGCAGGTCAACGGCCAACCGCTGGTGTACCTGGACAACGCCGCCACTACGCAGAAGCCGGAAGCCGTCATCGAGGCCATCAGCCACTATTACCGTCACGATAATGCCAATGTACACCGGGGGGCGCACACCCTGAGCGATCGGGCGACCGTCGCCTTTGAGAACGCCCGAACCACCGTGGCCAGCTTCCTTAACAGCCCGGCACCTTCCCAGGTGATCTGGGTGCGGGGAGCCACGGAGGCCATCAATCTTGTGGCGAACAGCTGGGGCCGCAGTACCCTGCAGGCGGGCGACCGGATTCTGGTGTCTTACCTGGAGCACCATTCCAATATCGTGCCCTGGCAGCTGGTGGCGGCGGCCACCGGCGCCGAGGTGGTGCCCATCCCCGTCACCGGAAGCGGTGAACTGGATCTTGAGGCACTGGCGGGTCTGCTGGATGAACGAGTCAAGCTGATCGCCGTCAACCACGTTTCCAAC
>JBLRXF010000458.1:0-1889 GCA_047920875.1 Haliea sp.
GTGGACTGCTGTTCCCGGGCTATAGCCAGCGCGGCCTCCGCATCCAGCTCCTGGCGCTGGCCGTGACCAAAGCCGGCAATCCTTGGCTCCCAGGCCAGAACGCGCGGAAACCGCGCCAGCAACTCATTGCCGCCGCGGATATTGCCCCGGCACATCCACACCGGAAAATAGCCGAGGATATCCGCCCAGGAGGGCTGTGAACCCAGCAGGTAATCGCGACCATCGGCGAGCATGGTTTCCAGCAGCTGCACCTGGGCGTTGAAGCGCGCGTACAGGTGCGGCAGCTCCTCTGGCAGCGCAGCAAAATCCAGGAAAGTGAAAAACTCGCTGCGGTCCTTGAGAATAGGCTCCGGCAGCCCCGTGTTGGTACCCATGGAAAGACCCGCACCCGGCTGGAAAAAGGCCGTATCACTCCAATGCGCCAAGGCCAGGCAGAGGCCCTTGCTGCCCTGTGGAAACAGCGTCCTTGCCGGAAATCGCTGATCCAGCTCCACGGCAATGCGCTGGGTATCGCAGTAGATATCCGCGCCGATCTGCAACACGGGCGTCTTGCGATAGCCGCCCGTCAGCGCAGTGAGATCCGGCTTTGGCATCACCACGGGTATCTGTACCGAGTGCCAGGTCAGACCCTTGAGACCAAACGCAAGGCGAACTTTCTCGGCGAAAGGCGAAATGTCAAAGTGGTGCAGAATACAGTCCATCAGCTACCGTTCCCCCATACTGTGTGGCTGCAGCCGCACAAAAAGGGCCGACAAAGCCGGCCCTCATGCGCTGCAAAATCGACTCAGTTCCCCCCGAACTTCATCCCTACTTCGAGACCGTAGGAACGTGGCTGGCCGTAGTAAGTCATGGTCCAGAGATCCGCCACCGGCAGCTCACCCACCCGATACTGCTCGTCGGTCAGATTGCGACCGTAAAGACGCGCAAAGAACCGCTCATCAGCTGTGGTATAAGTAACGCTGGCGTTGACCAGGGTGCGATCGTCGGTCATGCCGTGATATTCAGGCGCCACGTTGGAGTAGACAAAGATCGCCTCGTCCTCGTAAGTGAAGCCGGCTACCCAGGTAAGATCCCCATTCATGAAGTTGTGGTTGTAGATCGCATCCAGACTGTACTGCCACTCGGGGGCGCGGTTGACATCTTCGTCGCTCAGATCGATGTCAATGGTACCGTCAAAGTTGGTATCGGCGAGAAACTCGTCGTATTCGCTTTTCAGGTAACCGAGATTGCCGCGCAGCGTGAAGTTGTCGGTGAGGACCGCTGTCATCTCAACTTCCAGACCGTAGGACGAGAGGTCCGCCGCGTTGAAGAAGCGGGTTTCCTGGAAGCTGCCACCGAAGGGGTTGTCGAAGACCGCCACCAGGTCGCGCTGGGCGTCGGAGTACTCAACGTAAAACGTCGCCACGTTCAGGCGCAGGCGGTTGTCCATGAATTCGCCCTTGAAGCCCAGTTCCAGCGAGTCGGCGATCTCGGGATCGGTCGGCGCAGCGGAGGCGGCTGTGATGGGTGAACCTGAGGTGCCGGTCTGGTCGTTGTAGGCGCCGCTCTTGAAACCGCGGGAGTAGTTGAAGTACGCGAACAGGTCGTCCGAGAAGGTGTGGCTGACAGTGACCCGCCAGGTCGGTTCCTTCCAGGTTTCGTCATCGCTGAATACACCGTCGGGATAGCGTCCGAAATCGGCAGCGTCCAAGGGCGAGTTGAAGTCGCGCCAGGTCAGGTTGGGATCAAAACCACCGGTCAGCTGCTGGAAAAACACCTGATTGCGCCCGGTCCAGGATTTCTTCTCGTTGGTATAGCGGAAGCCGCCGGATACCGTCCACTTATCATCGAGGTCATAACTGCCGTCCACGAACAGGGCCCAGTTCTCGGCCTTCTGCTCTTTGCAGAGG
>JBLRXF010000459.1:0-1888 GCA_047920875.1 Haliea sp.
CCAGGTACGCCGTGGCCATGGCCTCCAGGGCTTCGCGCGGGTCCCGGGCCCCGCGGACGGCGCCCTGCATCCCCGAAACCAGCTCCCGGAACCCCTCGGCCGCCACCCCCAGCTGGAGGGCGGGGAGGCCGCGGTCGGCACCGCCTCCGGCATGGCCGCGATCCTCAGCACCTGCATGGCGCTGCTGTCCGCCGGCGACCATGTGATCTGTTCCCGGGATGTCTTTGGCACCACCACCAACCTGTTTGCCCGCTACATGGCCAAGTTCGGGGTGGCGGTGGACTTCGTGCCGCTGCTGGCTCTGGATGCGTGGCAGGCGGCGATGCGCCCGGAAACGAAGCTGCTGTACGTTGAAACGCCCTCCAACCCCCTGTGCGAAGTGGCGGATATCGGCAAGCTGGCGGATCTGGCCCATGCCGGGGGCGCCCTGCTGGTGGTGGACAACTGTTTCTGCACGCCGGCCCTGCAGCGGCCGCTGGCGCTGGGTGCGGATATCGTTATCCACTCTGCCACCAAGTACCTGGACGGCCAGGGCCGCTGCGTCGGCGGCGCGGTGGTGGGCTCCCGGGAACTGATGAACGAGATCGTGGTGTTTCTGCGCACCTGCGGCCCCACCATGAGTGCCTTCAATGCCTGGGTGTTTCTCAAGGGCCTGGAAACCCTGCGCCTGCGCATGGAGGCCCATTCGCGCTCGGCGCTGGAACTGGCCCTGTGGCTGCAGCAGCAGCCCCAGGTGCACAAGGTGTATTACGCCGGGCTGCCGGACAGCCCGGGCCACGCCCTGGCGAGCGCCCAGCAGCGGGCCTTTGGCGGCGTGCTGTCCTTTGAAGTCGAGGGCGGCCGTGACGGGGCCTGGCGCTGCATTGACGCCACCCGGATATTGTCCCTGACCGCCAATCTTGGCGATGCCAAGACCACCATTGTCCACCCCGGCACCACCACCCATGGCCGTCTCACTCCGGAGCAGCGCGCGGACGCGGGGATCAGTGACAGCCTGATTCGCATTGCCGTGGGCCTGGAGGATGTGGCTGACCTGCGCGCGGACCTGCAGCGCGGGCTGGCTGCGGTGGGCTGAGCAGGGGTCCAGCGCGCGCCGCGCCGCGTAGTGTATAGCGGTGGTCATCGGGCCTAGGAGCACAGGAATGCAGATACAGGGCGCAATCGACAACGCGGTGGCGGAAGTGGGCACCGTGCTGCTGGGCAAGGACAGGCAGGTGCGTCTGGCCCTGTGCTGCCTGCTGTCCCGCGGCCACCTGTTGATCGAGGACTTGCCGGGCATGGGCAAGACCACGCTCTCGCATGCCCTCGCCGAGGTGCTGGGACTGTCCTACCGGCGCGTCCAGTTCACCAGCGACCTGCTGCCGGCGGATATCCTCGGCGTCTCGGTGTACGATCGCAATGACGCCAGCTTCAGTTTTCACCCCGGCCCCATCTTCACCCAGGTGCTGCTGGCAGACGAGATCAACCGCACCACGCCGCGCACCCAGAGTGCTTTGCTGGAGGCGATGGCCGAAGGGCAGGTGACCATCGAGGGCGAGACCCGGCCACTGCCGGAGCCGTTTTTTGTCATCGCTACCCAGAATCCCATCCATCAGGCGGGTACCTACCCACTGCCCGAGAGCCAGCTGGATCGCTTTCTGATGCGGCTGCAGCTGGGTTACCCGGATCCGCAGGCCGAGCGGCAGATGTTCCTCAGCAAGCACTCCGGGCAGCAGGGTACGGTGCCGCTGCGACGTTGCCTGGCGCCCGAGCAGTTGCGCGAATTCAGGGCGGCGGTGGCGCAGGTGCAGGTTGCCGAGGCCTTGCTCGACTATCTGCAGCGGCTGGTGGCCTTTACCCGCCAGAGCCGGGAGTTTGCCGTGGGTCTGTCGCCGCGGGGAGCGCTGGC
>JBLRXF010000460.1:0-1887 GCA_047920875.1 Haliea sp.
CCCATGATAAAAAACATTGAGCCCAGGCCAGTTGGAGAGACGACGGGCAAAGTCGCTCTCTACGCGACCTGCTACGGCAACTACAACACCCCCGAAATTGGCGAGGACTTCGTCAAGGTATTCCAACACAACGGCATTCACATCGACATTGTGCCCAAGGAGAAATGCTGCGGCATGCCCAAGCTGGAACTGGGCGACCTGGAGACTGTGCAGAAACTCAAGGAAGCCAATATCCCGGTGCTGGCCAAACTGGTGGACGAGGGCTACGACCTGGTCGCACCCATACCCTCCTGCGTGCTGATGTACAAGCAGGAACTGCCGCTGCTGTTCCCTGAGGATGCGGACGTGCAGAAAGTGAAAGCCGCTTTCTTCGACCCCTTCGAATATCTGTGGCTTCGGCACAAGGGCGGCGCCCTGAAGACCGAGTTCCCCAACCCCATGGGCGACATCGCCTATCAGGTTGCCTGCCATCAGCGGGTGCAGAATATCGGCCTCAAGACCCGGGACGTGCTTAACCTGGTGCCGGATACGGCGGTAACCGCCCAGGAGCGCTGCTCCGGCCACGACGGCACTTACGCCATCAAGCAGGAGACCCGAGACAAGTCCGTTAAAATAGCCCGGCCGGTGGTGCGCAAGGTAGACCAGCAGGAGCCGGACCACTTCATGAGTGACTGTCCGATGGCGGCTACCCATATCGCCAATCTGTCGGAGAAAGTCGACAAGGCGGAACACCCAATGACCCTGTTACGCATGGCCTACGGCCTGTAATGATCAAGGAGACCACGATGACCCAGTTATCACGCGCAGACCTCTGGTCCCTGGAGGAGTATGCGGAAGAGCGCCCCCGCTTTCGGGCGCGCGTAATAGAGCACAAGAAAAGCCGTCAGCTGGCGCTGGGCGAGCACGCCCGCCTCTACTTCGAGGATGCGCTGACTATCAAGTACCAGATCCAGGAGATGCTGCGCATCGAGAAAGTGTTCGAGGCCGCCGGTATTGCCGAGGAACTGGAAGCCTACAACCCGCTGATTCCCGATGGCCACAACTGGAAAGCCACCTTCATGCTGGAGTACGGCGATCCAACTGAGCGCGCCGAGCGGCTGGCACAGATGATTGGCATTGAAGACAAGGTCTGGCTGCAGGTTGGCAACTGTGAGAAAGTCTATCCCATTGCCGATGAAGACCTTGAGCGCAGCAACGAGAGCAAGACCTCCTCCGTCCACTTCATGCGCTTTGAATTAACGCCGGACATGATTACCGCGGCCAAGAACGGCGAGCCGATCTATGCGGGCATTGAGCACCCCGCCTACCCGATAGAAAAATTCGCCATCGACGCCGCCATCCGCGACTCCCTGACCGCAGATCTCGAAGCCGGACAGGTTCATTAAAAAAGATCGAACTTAAAGGGTCAGGTCCATTTAAAGTGGACCTGACCCTTTATTTTTGGTTTGAGGGTCAGGCTACAGCGTGGTTGCGCCTGAGTGCCGCTTGGTGAAGCGCGTCGGTACTGCGGCCAGAGGGTCGTCAGGCCAGGGGTGTTTCGGATAGCGCCCCTTCATTTCTTTTTTCACTTCCGGGTAGACATTGTGCCAGAAGGTCTCCAGATCCTGGGTGACCTGCAGCGGCCGCTGCGCGGGCGAGAGCAAGTGCAGCTGCAGAGGCTGGCGCCCGCCGGCAATGCGCGGCGTTTCCGCGCAGCCGAACATTTCCTGCAATTTGACCGCCAGCACAGGCTCATCGCCACTATAGTCAAGACGGATTGACGATCCGCTGGGTACATTCAGGTGGGTGGGTGCCAGTCGTTTTAAGTCGTGTTGCAGTTGCCAGTCCATGCTTTCCAGAAAATGCCGGCCAAGCGGCAGGCGATCGACCTGATCCAGCCGGTGCAGG
>JBLRXF010000461.1:0-1852 GCA_047920875.1 Haliea sp.
CGAGGTTCCCCTGGCAACCCTGCACGGGCTGGTCTATGCCTTGGGGCTGGGAGTGATCCCGCCGCTGCTGGTCGCGCTGTGGATCATCTCCCGGGTCCGCACCAGCCAGGCCCAGGTCGAGGCGGTGCAGGCAAAGATCGCGGCGCGCCGGGCGCTGCAGGACTAAGCCGGCATCCCTGTGCGGCGGCGCGCAGGCGCCCCGCCCCGGTTGCCGGGATGCAACCCTTGGGTCAAAATGCTCCGCCCAGGCGGCACCGAGACCACCATGACCAACTCCAACCCCGGCACTGACCGCAGTGCGACTGTCCGCAGTGCGACTGACCGAACCGATGATGTCCGCATCCACGGAGCGCAGCCGCTGATCACGCCCTGGGTGCTGGCCGAGGAGCTGCCCGTGGCCGAGGCCCAGCGCCACGGCATTGCCCGGGCCCGGCGCGAGATCGAAGCCGTGCTGCGCGGGGACGACCCGCGCCTGCTGGCCATCGTCGGCCCCTGCTCGGTACACGACCCGGCGGCCTTGCTGGACTTTGCCGCGCGCCTGCAAGAGGGCTGCGCGCCGCTGGCGGATGCCATCCTGCCCGTGCTGCGGGTCTACTTCGAGAAACCGCGCACCGTCGTGGGCTGGAAAGGCTTGATCAATGACCCGGACCTGGACGGCAGCTTCCACATCAACAAGGGCCTGCGCCAGGCGCGCAAGGTGCTGCTGGACGTCGCCACCCTGGGGCTGCCGGCGGCCAGTGAATTCCTCGATACCACCTTCGGCCAGTACTACGCGGACCTGGTCAGCTTCGGCGCCATCGGCGCGCGCACGGTGGAGAGCCAGATCCACCGCGAGCTGGCCTCGGGCCTGTCCATGCCCGTGGGCTTCAAGAACGGCACCAACGGCAATATCACCGTCGCCATCGACGCCATCCGCTCCGCCAGCCACAGCCACTGGTTCCCGTCCCTGACCAAGGAGGGCACCCCTGCGATCCTGCACTCCACCGGCAATCCGCACTGCTACCTGATCCTGCGCGGGGGCAGCGACTCAGGGCCCAACTACCATCCCGAGGCGATACAGGCCGCAGCCGTGGCGCTGGCTGCCAAGAACCTGCCCGCGGCGCTGATCGTCGACTGCAGCCACGGCAACAGCGACAAGGACCCGCAGCGGCAGGCCGTGGTGGTGTCTTCACTGTGCGACCAGATCGAGCAGGGACAGAGGGCGATCCGCGGGGTGATGCTGGAGAGCCACCTGGTGGCCGGCCGACAGGATGTCTCCGAGGACGGCGATCTCACCTACGGCCAGAGCATCACCGATGCCTGCCTGTCGCTGGATGCGACCGTACCTCTGCTGGAGCAGCTGGCAGCTGCGGTGCGCCGCTGCCGCTGAGGCCGGTTACCAGGCGTAGCCGATCCGGAACCGGTAGCTCTGGTCCAGCTTGTCAAGTTCACCCGGTACCGCGCTGTCGTACTTCAATTGCACTTCAGCAGCGCCTTCGATGTTCAGCAGCAATGGAAACGACAGCCCCATGGTGAGATTGAGGACAACATTGTCCGTCTCGTCCAGGTTCCAGATCCCCGTGTGCTTGAGATAGAGCAGGGAGCTGCCGCCCAGATAGTTGCTGCTGGCGTCCACGGTCCAGTTGGCACCGAGGTAATCCTGATCATCCGCAATAATGAAATCCTCATCGACAAAGACCAGACCGGTCTCAGCCGAGAGAGTGAAGATCGGCTGCTCGTAGAACTGCCGGCCAAGATAGGGACCGAGGTAATAACGCAGGTCGAGGTCAGCGAACTTGTCCTGCTCGGCGGATGCGTTTACGCCCCAGTACAGCGGCCCGGCAAGAAAGCGGTCATACTTGAGTAAAGCGGA
>JBLRXF010000462.1:0-1845 GCA_047920875.1 Haliea sp.
GGAACCTGACGGTCGTAGCCCATCGGGCGATGGTCGCGCCCCACTGCATGGTGGTGGGTCACGGTACCGCCCAGGGCGGTCACAGCCTCATTAGCCGCAAGCTTGATCTGGCGCCAGCGATCCAGCATGGCGACCATGTCGCCGCTGCCAGTGCCGCGGGCGTAAAAAGTGAAATACGGCGCCGGGCCATCGGGGTAAACATGGGTGAAGCGGCAGCTGAGCATGCCATCGACACCGGTGGCCTGCCGAATCGCGCGCCCAACGGCTTCCTGCACTCCTTGATACAAGGACTCGAAACGGTCCCAGGTGATCGCGGTTTCAAAGGTATCTGCCATTACCCCGCGCGGGGTCAGGTAGTTGCGATAATAGGGCGCGCGCAGGAACTGGTTGCGCCAGGCGCCGGCCTCGCCCTGACGATGTTCGCCCTCCTCCGCGCCGGCACTGCGCAGGGAGCGCTGCGCGGCCTCAGGGTCCCACTCGCCGCCGTGGTCGGCCACCAGTTCCAGCGCTCGCGACAGCCAGGCATCCAGGGGGTGATCCGCGGATTCAAAGGCCAACACCAACACAGCGACCTTGCCGTCGCCCACCCCGTTGAGGAAAGCCTCCACCGGGTCCAGCAGACGACAGTTGCTGGGGAACAGCGCCGCCTGGCCAATGGCGTGTACCGCCGCGCAGGCCCTGCTCATGCTCGCAAAACGGATACTGGCCGAGGCGCGAAAGCGCGGCCGGTCCTGGACCCGCATCCAGGCGCGGGTGATCAGTCCCAGGGTGCCCTCGGAACCCAGCAGCATCCGGTCCGGCGCGGGCCCCGCACCGGAACCCGGCAGGCGGCGGGTCTCCAGCATGCCGCTGGGCGTGAGCATGCGGATACTTTCGACAAAGTCGTCAATGTGAGTGTACTGGGTGGCGTAGTGGCCGCCGGCACGGGTGGCGATCCAGCCGCCGAGGGTGGAAAACTGGAAGCTCTGGGGAAAGTGGCGCAGGGTCAGCTGGTGCGGTCTCAACCCCGCCTCCAGCTCCGGGCCGAGGGCGCCGCCCTCGATCAGCGCCGCGCGGCTGCTGCGATCCACTTCCAGCACCCGGTTCAGGTATTGCAGGTCGATGGACAGCACCAATGCATAATCGCCCTCAACCGCAGCCTCTACACCGCCGCATACGCTGGTGCCACCGCCAAACGGCACGACTGCGGCGCGGGCACTGTCTGCCCAGGCCAGCAGACCCTCAATCTGAGCCTCGTCGCGGGGGAAAGCCACCCAGTCGGGAGGCCGCGGCACCGCTCGCTGGAGCATGCGCACACCGTCAGCAAAGGACTTGCCGTAAGCGTGGGTGAGACGATCATAGGGCGTTGCGGAGAAGATCGATGCCAACGCGGCCGGCGGACGGCCACGCGGCGCTGGCAGGGTAAAGTCGTCCAGCCGGGGCGGCGCCACGACGGCGGCACCACCGGTGGTCAGAGCCACCAGCTCCGCCAGGCGTGCCTGTTCTGCAGAAGCCAGCTCCTCGTCGGCATAGCCCCAACCCCAGAAGCGCAGCTGCCGGCGGTGAGCCAGTGAATCCGGCATAGCCACAGCGGCTAGCGAATATAGCCCGTTGAGGATTCCAGATACAGGCGTAGAGGCAAGCTGCCGTCATCGCGCAAGTGGATAATCAGCCCGTAGTGCTCGTTGTCATAATCAGCCACCCACTCGTAGCGAAAGTCAGGCATGAGATCGACCTGCTCGGGCCGTCGGCCGACCACGCGCACCTCCTCCAGTTGACCAGAGGACACACCGTCCAGCCGCTTCTTCGGAATTGCCAGGGTGATTTTGCGTTCACCCTCTACGTCACCCGGCTCCACGTTGTGTA
>JBLRXF010000463.1:0-1843 GCA_047920875.1 Haliea sp.
GGCACTACCGCACCGCCAAAGAATCCAAAGCAAACGATGGCAGCAACAAGCACACCATAACCCTGCGCCTGATGAAACAGTACCAGTGCGAGCAGGGCGCTACCGCTGAGGACCACAAGCGTTTTGCGCACGCTCAAAACATCGCTGACACGACCCAGCAGCGGGCTCGATACCATGCCGACCAGGGACATCAACGACACCAGGAATGCGCCGCGCTGCAGCGTCTCCCCCTTGTCGACCGCGATCAGCGAAATATTGGACAACAGGCCCGAGTAGATCATCGACATGAAGGTAATAATTGCCACGACGATAATGAAGTTGGGACTGGTGTAGATTGCTCGCATGGAGAAGTTGACGGGCTTGCCTGGGCCTGCATCCGGCGCCTCCCCCTCAGGCAATGCCGCCACCCCATCACTCTCGTCGCCGTCCGGATGTAAGCCCATTTCCCGCGGGTGGTCGTGGACAAAGAACCAGGCCAGCGCAGGTACGAAACAGAGGATGAAAACACCGAGACAGACAGCAGCCACTCGCCAGTCATAGGCCGCGGAAATGGCCGCCACCACCGGTGGGAAAACCAGGCCGCCAAACTGGGTTCCCAGCGCCGACACACCCAGCGCCAGGCCCCGGTGGCGCACGAACCAGCGGGTGAGCAGCAGAGAACAGGACAAGGGACTGAGAATCGTCATGCCCAGCGCTATGAACAGTGCATAGAAAAACACCACGTGATAAATGTTGCCCGAGAAGGACATCAGGATGAAACCCGAACCCATAACGATCGCACCAGCGATCAACACACGCTTGATGGGATAGCGGTCCAGCAGCGAGCCAATCTTGGGAGACATAAGACCAACCAGCAGCAGCATGCCCGAGACACCCATCATCATGACGAAGCGGCTGCCTTCAAATTCAGCACCGATAGCGCGGATCATGACACTATACAAATAAAGCGAAGTACCGAAACCCACTGCCTGAATCAGCAGACAGACCAGCATCAGCCACCAACCGTAGTAGAAGCGGGGGGTAGGCTTGTCGTTATTATTCATTGCGGCGTACCTGCAGGAGCGTATGTTGATCAATTACCGGGGGTGACCCGGCTCTCACTAGCCAAACTTGAGATAGCGGTACAATCCGAGCCTGTCCGTGGTAATGCTGGCATCTACCACCGAGCCGTTGCGCACGGTCAGCATACCCGCAGCTCGGACAGTTACCGGCCTGCCGATCTGCGTGGAATCGATATCTGCAAAGCCTCCTTGGTAAACGGCCTGCTGTTGCAGATGGAAGGCTACACGGTCGCCAGCGGAGAAAAGCTCGTCAATGGTCGTGGACTGGACCTGCACGAGCGCCTGAGGATGTGGGTCCCCGTCACCTAGCCGCGACAACCAGTCCCTTCCCGGTAGCATGGCCTGCTCCTCCGGCGAACACAGCCAGCGCCGCGCTACCGTTTCCGACTCTGGTTCAGGTGCTGCCGGTTGCACATCCCAGGGCAGTGGATGCGGCGGGTCAACAGCGTCGCAGCATCCCGTTGTCAACTGGCGCTTGCGGGCAAAATAGTCTTCCTCTGCCCAACCCCAACGCAAGCGTTCGCCATCAGTACGAAACAAGGTGATGCCACGCCAGGTTGCAGCCCTGCCGGCATCTCTCGCTGAAGCGCCGTGCTCGGTGAATTTCATCGCCAGGGCATTGTCGCCATAAATCACGTCGTGCACGGTCACACACAGTCCCGGAAACTGTTGTATCTGGGCAGCGGTTGGCGGCAGGTACTCCGCGTCACGACCGTTGAGCAAATGGCCGCCTATACTGAGACAGTATTCCGGTGCCATGATTCTCTTCGCCGCGCTAATGT
>JBLRXF010000464.1:0-1818 GCA_047920875.1 Haliea sp.
CCAGACCATTTTCGGCGGCCGCCTGCCCTTTACCCTGAACGATTCGGTGCCGGATTACGCAACCCTGAAACCGGCCAGCGAGAGCAAGAAGCCGGTCTATCCGAAACCGGACAACAAGATCAGCTTCGATCGCCTGTCTTCGGTATTCCTCTCCAACACCAACCACGAGGAAGACCAGCCCTGTCACCTGACCCTGATCGATCCGAACGTGCCGGTGGCGAAGAACCTGCCACTGTATGACGAACCGGCCCAGCGTTACTGCCCGGCGGGTGTGTACGAAATCGTCGAGGATGCCAAGGGGCAGCGGTTCCAGATCAACGCCCAGAACTGCGTACACTGCAAGACCTGTGACATCAAGGATCCTGCGCAGAATATCGTCTGGGTCACGCCGGAAGGCTTCGGTGGCCCCAACTACCCCAACATGTAGGGAGCCAGCAGCCCGCTGCGGATCACTGTAGCGGGAACCACTCTCCGGCGCTTGTGACCTGCAGGCGCCCTTCCCTCTCTTCCGCACTCTCTACCAACCGATACCAGGCAGCGCGTGACAACAAGGCACTCAGCCCGTGGGGCAGCTTGATGGCGGCAACATCGCCGACTGCTGGCTCGAGAAACAGAGGATGCTCCCCATCAATGGGCACGTCTCGACCCGTATTCAATCGCGCAACCAGCGTGGGTGCTCCGCCGGCCTCACTGCGGTTGATCTCGGTAACAATCAGCGGATGCAATTCAACCCGGATGCGCCACTTCTCCCCGGGGGTCACCAGGTAGTACTCTCCATCCGCCTCGCGTCGCAGAATGCTGGCAAACAGACGAACGATGGCTTCGCGGGCGATGACTCCGCCCTCGTGATACCAGCTACCATCGGCTGCGATGCGAATGTCGATATCGCCAGACAGCGGCGGATGCCAGCGTTCGAGAGGCGGATTATCGAAGTTGCGCGCCTTGCGGACCTGGGTGACAAGAGATTCCAGCGGGTCAGACAACGCTTGTACCTCGGATCAGGGAATCACCCGGACGTTGACCACACCGTCCAGCGCCCGCATGGAGGCCAGACTGGACTCGGCGGGGCAAATGTCCATATCTATGAGATTATAGGCAATATCGTCACGGCTTTTGTTCAGCATGTCGACAACGTTGATGTCCAGCTCGGCAAGAATGGAGAGCACACTGCCGAGAATCTTCGGCACGTTGGTGTTGGTCACCGCCAGGCGGCAACCGCCAGCCCGCTCCAGCTGCAGGGTGGGAAAATTCACCGCGTTGCGGATATTGCCGTTCTCAAGAAAATCCCGCAGCTGGTCAGCGGCCATGATGGCGCAGTTGTCCTCTGCCTCGTCCGTGCTGGCACCGATATGCGGCATCAGCAACACGTCCTTGCGCCCAATCAGCGCCGGGCTGGGGAAATCCGCGATGTACTTGCGCAGCTGCTTCCTCTCCAGGGCTGCCAACAGCGCTGGCTCGTCAACGATTTCCTGGCGGGCAAAGTTAAGCAGGCAAGCATGCGCCGGCATGGCCGCAAGCAGTTCCGCATTGACCAGCCCGCGGGTGGATTCCAGCGCAGGGAGATGCAGGGTGACATAGTCACTGCGCGCAAAGACTGCCGAGAGCGTATCGGCCTTGCGCACCTGGCTGGACAGCCGCCAGGCCGCATCCACCGACAGCGCCGGATCGTAGCCGATCACGTCCATACCCAGGTCCAGCGCCATGTCCGCCACCAGAGAGCCTATCGCACCCAGACCGACAATGCCCAGCATCTTGCCGCGCAGCTCATTGCCCTTGAAGTGCTTCTTGTTCGCTTCCAGCGTCTGATTCAGCTCGGCG
>JBLRXF010000465.1:0-1816 GCA_047920875.1 Haliea sp.
GCAGGACAAAGGGAGCGAAAGTGAACAGCGACAGCCATTCCACCGGCGCCCGCAGATAGACCAGAAGAAAGCCCGCCACGCTGAGCGCAATCAGCAGCAGGGTAAGCGGCGCCGCCCGCGCCGGCAATGCTTCGTATTGGTGCACCATCAGTTCACCAGCGCAGTACTCCAGCGCAGTTTATCCCTGCAGCTGGCGTAAAAACTGTGGCCTACCGGGTGCAAGAGCGTCAGGCGGTGGGGCTTCTTGGTGATGACCACGGAATCACCCGGGCGCGCCGTCATGTTGACCTGACCATCGCAGGTCACCGGCGGGTGAATGCGGTTGCGCTGGAGAATATCCAGCCGCAGCTCACTGTTGCCGTCCACCACAATAGGCCTGCTGGTCAGGGCATGGGGGAACATCGGCACCAGCACCACCGCGTCCAGCGTGGGATGCATGATGGGCCCGCCGCCCGACAGGGAATAGGCCGTGGACCCGGTAGGCGTGGAGATGATCAACCCGTCCGCCCGCTGCCGATAGACAAACACCCCATTGATATAGAGCTCGAATTCAATCATCTGGGCCGAGGTGCCGGAGTTGACCACAACGTCGTTGAGGGCATCCGCGCGCGCCACGGTCTTGCCCTCGCGCAATACCCGCGCGTCCAATAAAAAGCGGCTTTCCCGGGTGAACTCCCCCGCCAGTACCGCGGGTACATGGGTGGCTATGTCGTCAGGGCTGATATCGGTCAGAAAACCCAGGCGCCCGCGGTTGACCCCCAGTACCGGGGTCTCATACTTGGCCAGGGTGCGCGCTGCGCTCAGCAGGCTGCCATCGCCGCCGACCACGATGACCAGATCGCTGTCCTCACCAATCTCGTCCAGGGTTGCGCGGGGAATGCGGGTATCGGCCACCAGTTCATCAAGCCGGGCTTCCAGCACCAGCTCCTTGCCGTGCGCCTGCAGCAGCTCGATCAGCTGCTCCAGGACCTCCGCCAGACCGTCCTGCTGGCTGCGCCCGACCAGGCCGATCCTGTCAAAGTTTGTCTGCATTACCGAGGTGCCCTGTCCGCAAGCGAACAGCATTATAAACACACAGCCGCCTGCGGGGACATGCGCGGCCACTACCCCTATTGCAGCCAGGGATAGCCGCGCCGCCCCTGCAGGCCGCCCGTGTGCACCAACACCACGGGCTGCTGCGCGGAAACACGCCCCGCGGCCAGGAGGCTGTGCAGCGCCAACAGCGCCTTGCCGGTATACACCGGTTCCAGCGTCAGGTTCAGACACGCTTCGCTGCGCAGCATGAGCGCGCGTAAACGCGCATCCGCGCGCGCGAAACCCCCGCAATGAAAATCCCGGTGCAGGCTCCAGCTGGCATGTTCCCCAGAAGCCTGGTCCGCAACCCAGGCAGACACGTTCGCCTCAAGGCTGCCATCGCCGCGTAGCGCAACAATGCCGTCAACATGGAACGTCCCTGGCAGCGCCGCAGCCAATCCCGCGAGGGTCGTGCCGGTGCCGACCCCAAGCACAACGCGCGCCCCTGGCGGGAAGCGTTTGGCGATCAGCGCCGCCAGCGGTGCACAGCCCGCCACGCCCAGCGGCCCGGCGCCGCCTTCGGGGATGATATGGTCCACCTGCAACTGCTGCGAAAGCGTGGCAACGTAGCCGGGGTCACCACGGCGCCGGTAGTCGCTGCGGCTGACAAAGTGCAGCTGCATGCCCCAGTCGGCTGCATCAGCCAAGGTTGGCGAGAGCGACTGTGGACGCTCACCGCGGATGATACCGACGGTCTCCAGACCCAGGGCCCGGGCGGTAGCCGCCAGCGCATGAAGATGAT
>JBLRXF010000466.1:0-1799 GCA_047920875.1 Haliea sp.
ATGTCCCTCACCGACATCGATCACCTGGATCCCGACGAGCAGGATTTCCTGATCATGTTGCGGCGCCACCACAGCGACCTCCGCAGTGAAGAGGTACTGGAACTCGGTTTCAGCCAGATCATTGCCAACATCGAGCGCGAACTCGAGAAACTGCCAGCGCCAGTCAGCAGCCGCTGATTTCCCCAGCCATGGTCCAAGTAGATGCCCTGTAAACGGCTTCCTGCTCGGTGTTGTCTATTTAAGTTAGTGGTAAGATAAAGGTTTCTGCAACTACGGGGAAGCAGCTCGCATGAACGAGACTATGGCAGTTTTCAAAGGCGGCGTTGCAGTCATTACTGGCGCCGGCTCGGGTATCGGTGAGGGATTGGCCCGGCTCGCGGCGCAGCAGAGCATGCGCGTGGTGCTCGCCGATGTGGCGCTGGATCGCGCCGAGGCGGTGGCAGAGGACATTCGGGCGGCTGGCGCCGAGGCGCTGGCGGTGCACACCGACGTCTCCGAGCCAGAGGCGTTGGATCGGCTCGCGGCCATAACCCACGAAACCTACGGCGATGTTACGCTGTTGGTGAACAACGCTGGCATCGAAACTCTGGGATTTGTCTGGGAATTGCCTGCGGCGCTGTGGGAAAAGACCCTCAACATCAACATTCACGGCGCCATCCACGGGGTGCGGGCGTTTGTGCCGCGCATGCTGGATTCGGGCAAGCGGGCCTGGATTGCCAACACCTCCTCCATCGGCGGCCTTGGCATCATGCCCATCCAGGCGTCCTACGTGCTCAGTAAGCACGCCATTCTTTCCTTCAGTGAGTGCCTTTATCTGGAAATGCAGGTGAAGAAGGCACCCATCCATGTTTCGGCCATCCTGCCGGGGCCTGTGGCGACGCGTATCTTTGATGATTCCACCACGGGGGCAGATCCTGTGAATGCCCGCCACCGGGAGATCATGCGCAGCATGCTCAAGTCCGAGGGCATTGGCGGCTATGCCGCGGCCGAGCTGATCCTGCCGCAGATCGCCGCGGGCAAGTTCTGGGTTTCGACCCACCCGGAAACCACCCAGGAGTTTGCCAACAATCGGGCCCGGCACCTGTCGGCACTCGCTGACCCGGCGCTGCCTCCCGAGGTGCTGATGGGGCTGGGCGTGGGCTGAGCTGCGGGATCCTTGCCGCGGTCAAATATCGGGATGCGCGTAGGCAGGGATTTCCGGCGCTGGCAATGCCTCCATGCCATCCAGGGTGAACACCGGCAACTTCTCCCGCCAGGGAAAGTGCAGGCTGTGGGCAATCAAGCCCGTACGCTGCTGCGCCGGTAACTGGCACATGGCGAGCACGGTTTCAGTGAGGTATTCCACCGGTTCTGTCGGGTAATCCTCGGGTGTAAAGCGATCTGCTCCCGGGGTGCTGATGGCGGTGCTGGGGGCCACGACGTTGACGGCGATATTGTCATTTTCCAGTTCCGCGGCCAGGCCCTGGGTGAAGCGGTTCAGGGCCAGCTTGATGGCGGCGTAGACGGTAGCGCCCCCAAGCCGTTCCCAGTCGCCCCAGGGCTGGACCGGTCGCTGGGCGGTTACCGAACCGATATTCACGATCCAGCCGCCTCCATTCCTGCGCATCTCCGGTACCGCCTCCCGGCAGAGGATGAAGGGGGCCCGAAGATAGTGTTGCACCGTCAGGTCGAACATGTCCTGCGGCATGTTCTCGACCCTGGCGTAGTGGGCAATGCCGGCGTTATTGACCAGAATGTCCAGGCGGCCCGCTGCGGCGATGGTGCGCGGGACCAGTGTTTTCAGGTCGTCCACCGACTCG
>JBLRXF010000467.1:0-1790 GCA_047920875.1 Haliea sp.
GGCGCAATCCGAAAGCTACTTATTCACTTTGAAGAACCAGTTCTGGTTGCTGACTGAACAACCACTTGTGGGCACAGAACGCTACGACCTCCTGCCAGATAGCAGAAGTCTCCCCATAGAAAGCCATACCCTGTTTTATCGTGTGACCGCCAACAGGGTCGAAATTATCCGTGTACTACATGGCCGCCAGGATCCACATCGCCATCTGAAATAGTCAAGCAAGGTGTGCGCGAGGCTCGCGTCAGAGAGGAAGTTGTATATATTCTATTCCCACTCTATTGTCGCCGGCGGCTTACTGCTGACATCATAGGTGACTCTGGAAATGCCGCTGATCTCGTTGATGATGCGATTGGAGACTTTCTCCAGCAGCTCGTAGGGCAGGTGCGCCCAGCGCGCCGTCATGAAATCGACGGTTTCTACCGCGCGCAGAGCGATTACCCATTCATAGCGGCGGCCATCGCCTACTACGCCAACAGATTTTACCGGCAGGAACACCGCGAAAGCCTGGCTGGTCTTGTGGTACCAGTCGGCCCGGTGCAGTTCCTCAATAAAGATGGCATCGGCGCGGCGCAGCAGCTCGGCGTACTCGTGCTTCACCTCGCCGAGGATGCGCACCCCCAGGCCAGGGCCCGGGAAGGGGTGGCGATAGACCATGTCATAGGGCAGGCCCAGCTCCAGGCCGATACGCCGCACCTCATCCTTGAACAGTTCCCGCAAGGGCTCCACCAGAGACATTTTCATGTGCTCGGGCAGACCGCCCACGTTGTGGTGGGACTTGATGACATGGGCCTTGCCGGTCTTGGCGCCGGCGGATTCGATCACGTCCGGGTAGATGGTGCCCTGGGCCAGCCAGTTCACATCCTGCAGCTTGCTCGCCTCAGTGTCGAACACCTCAATAAAGGTGTTACCGATGACCTTGCGCTTTGCTTCCGGGTCCGCGACCCCGACCAGTTTGCCCAGGAACAGATCCTGCGCGTCTACCCGGATCACCTTAACTCCCATGTTGCGGGCAAACATCTCCATGACCTGGTCGCCCTCATTGAGGCGCAGCAGCCCGTTATCAACGAACACGCAGGTGAGCTGGTCGCCAATGGCGCGGTGCAGCAGGGCCGCCACCACCGAGGAGTCAACGCCCCCGGAAAGGCCGAGCAGTACCTTGTCGGTGCCGACAGTGTCGCGGACCCGGGCAATGGCGTCCTCGACGATATTCGCTGGCGTCCACAGCGCCTCACAGCCGCACAGCTCCAGCACGAAGTGCTCGACGATACGCTTGCCCTGCAAGGTGTGGGTGACCTCGGGGTGGAACTGGATGCCGTAGAAAGGCTTGCTGGTGTGGGCCATGGCGGCGATCGGGCAACTATCGGTCGCGGCCACCAGCTCGAATTCCGGCGGCAGCTCCACCACCTTGTCGCCGTGGCTCATCCACACATCCAGCAGACTGTTGCCGGCGCTGTCGAAATGGTCGCGGATATCGTGGAACAACCCGGTGGTATTCACCAGGCGGATCTGGGCATAGCCGAACTCGCTGGTGGGTGACGCCGAGACCTGACCACCGAACTGCGCAGCCATCGTCTGCATGCCGTAGCAGATGCCGAGTACCGGCACTCCCAGATCGAACACGCAGTCCGGCGCCCGCGGCGAGCCCGGCGCGGGCACGGACTCGGGGCCACCAGAGAGGATAATACCGCTGGGAGCATAGGCACGGATCTCGTCTTCGCTCATGTCGAAGGCGCGAATTTCGCTGTAGACACCCACCTCCCGCACCCGGCGGGCAATCAGCTGGGTGTACT
>JBLRXF010000468.1:0-1769 GCA_047920875.1 Haliea sp.
ATGGCATCAACACCGCGCCGGCGCTGTACCAGCCGCCAGATATCGTTGCTCAGCAGCTGCACGGTCTCGACGTCAGCCGGCTCATAGTCACCCTCCTTGTTGCCGACGCCAGCCAGCATGACCACCTTGCCGTCCTCGAAGACAGGCACCGAAAGCATCCGGGCCAGCGCCGCGTGCTCCTTGGGCAGCCCCCGCTTGTTCTGGTGCCCGGCATAGTCGTTGATGATCACCGCTCCGCGCTGGCGCAGGGAGTCCGTCCAGACACCTGCCTTGCTGGCCTGATAATCGGTCTCCTGGTCCACGTTGCAATAGTGTTCCAGGGTGCGCCGGGACCAGGTGACCAGCTCGATGGTCTGTTCATCATCATTGACGAAGTGGATGCAGGACATCTGGCTGCCGGTCAGGTCCTCCGCCAGTTCCTGCGCGTATTGCACGAACTCGATTTCGCTCATCTCGTCACGGGCTTCGGGCAACATGAGCTGGGCCCTGCTACGGCGGCTCAGCATCCCGGTCAGCGCCTCGGCCTGCTTGCGTTCGGTGATGTCGAGGTGGGTGCCTGCGGTCCACTGTGGCTCCCCGGCCGCGGTGCGATCTATCAGTCGGCCCCGGTCAAGCACCCAGATCCAGTGCCCGGCCTTGTGCCGCATGCGGACTTCACACTCGTAGTATTCCCGCTTGCCCGCAAAATGCTGCTCGAAAACCTGGTTGGAGCGCTTCAGGTCCTCGGGGTGCGCCAGGCCAACCCAGGTGGCGATGGTAATGGGCTCCAGCTCCTCCAGGGTGTAGCCCAGGAACTCGGCCCATTTGTCGTTGACCCGGACTTCTCCGGTCTGGATGTTCCACTCCCAGGTGCCTACGCCGGTGCCCCACAGGATGTTGGCCAGGCGCTGGCGGTCCTCCGCCAGGCTGGACTTGGCGGCCAGCGCATCCTCCATCAGGTTCAGCGCCGCCAGTCTCGCTCGTTCCTGCTCAGTCAGCGCCTTCTTTTCCTCGGCGTCGCGCTGGCGACGGCTTTCCTCCAGCGCAGTTTCCGCCGCCTTGCGCGCGCTAATGTCATGGACGATCGAGTAGAGGTAGTCTTCGTCCCCGTGACGAATCGGGCCGCTGAAGACTTCTACCTCCACCTCTGAACCATCGGCCCTGCGGTGCGTGAATTCGAAATGATTGCGGTTCTGGGTCTTCGCCAGCCGCATCTCCTCCTGCACCTGTGCGGGTGAAAAGCTGTTGATGTCCCAAATTTTCATGCCTGTCAGCTGCGCCCGGGTCCAGCCGTAGAAGCGCTCTGCCGCTTGATTGGCATCGGCGATACTGCCGTTGTCTGGGTTGACGAGCAGCATGACCGAGTGATTGTTTTCAAACAGGCTGCGAAACCACGCCTCTTGCTCGCGCAGCTGCTCCACTGACCTCTGCCGGTGGAGCTGGTTGATGAGCAGTAGCCCAAGAGCCACGGTCAGCAGTGGATAAATCACCAGTACGGGTATGGTCGTCATGGCCAGCACGAATCGACCGCTGCCGCCGGGCAAGGTCAGCATCAGGCCCAACATGACGACATTCACGACGAGTCCAAGGGCGTACAGTTGGCGCCAGCCCAGGGTCTCGACCCGGCCGTGGCAGGCCAGGCGCCACAGCAGCCCGAGCCCGCCCGAGCAGGCTATGACCGCAACGCCGACGACGGCTCCGGCACCGCCCAGCCACCCGCGATAGGCCGCGGCGATCAGCATGGCCACCACTGTGGGGATCGGCCCGAGAATCAGCCCAGAAACTGCGAG
>JBLRXF010000469.1:0-1756 GCA_047920875.1 Haliea sp.
AGCACATCACCTATCGCGAGTTGCATGAGCAGGTTTGCCGGCTGGCGAACGTGCTGCGCGCGCGCGGCGTCGGCAAAGGCGACCGGGTCTGCATTTACATGCCCATGGTGCCCGAAGCCGCTTACGCGATGCTTGCCTGTACCCGCATTGGCGCCATTCATTCCGTGGTATTTGGCGGCTTCTCGCCCACGGCGATCGTGGACCGGATCCAGGATGCAGATTGCCGGACCGTGATCACCGCCGACGAGGGCCGCCGCGGGGGCAAAACCATTCCTCTGAAAGCCAATGTCGATAAGGCGCTGGAGTCCTGCCCCAATGTGCATACCTGCATCATGGCGAGAGTCACGGATGCGGACGTGGCCTGGCAGGGAGGCCGGGATGTCTGCTACCGGGAGGCTGTCGCCGCCGCGGGCGTGGCCTGTGAACCGGAGAGCATGGACGCGGAAGACCCGCTGTTTATCCTCTACACCTCCGGTTCCACCGGCAAGCCCAAGGGCGTGTTGCACACCACCGGGGGCTACCTGCTGCAGGCGGCGATGACTTTCAAGTACACCTTCGACTACCGCGAGGGCGAGGTGTTCTGGTGTACTGCGGACGTGGGCTGGGTAACTGGCCATACCTATATTCTCTACGGCCCTCTGGCCAACGGCGCCACCACCCTGATGTTCGAGGGTGTGCCCACCTGGCCGGATTCCGGTCGCTGCTGGGAAGTGATCGACAAACACCAGGTTAATACCTTCTATACAGCCCCCACTGCCATCCGCGCCCTGCACGCTCATGGGGATAAGCCCGTCAAGCGCAGTTCCCGGGCCAGCCTGCGCCTGCTGGGCTCGGTCGGCGAACCGATCAACCCGGAGGCCTGGGAGTGGTATTTCCGCGTGGTGGGCGATTCCCGCTGCCCGATCGTGGATACCTGGTGGCAGACCGAGACCGGCGCCCAGATGATCACCCCACTGCCTGGAGCCACGGACCTGAAGCCCGGGTCCGCGAGCATGCCGTTTTTCGGCGTTCAGCTTGCGCTGCTCAATGAGGACGGCAGTGAAATCGAGGGGCCCGGCGCAGGCTATCTGGTCATCAAGGCCTCCTGGCCCAGCCAGATCCGCACTATTTACGGCGACCACCAGCGCATGGTGGATACCTACTTCCGTCATTACCCGGGCTATTACTTCACCGGTGACGGCGCCACCCGCGACGCGGACGGCTACTACTGGATCACCGGGCGAGTGGACGACGTGCTCAATGTGTCCGGCCATCGCATGGGCACCGCGGAAGTTGAAAGCGCCCTGGTGCTGCACGCCGATATCGCCGAGGCCGCGGTAGTGGGTTACCCGCACGATATCAAGGGCCAGGGCATCTACTGCTTTGTCACTCCCATGGACGGGGTCGAACCCAGTGAGGAACTGCGCAAGGAGCTGGTGCAGCTCTGCGCCAGCGAGATCGGCGCGATTGCCAAGCCCGATGTCATCCAGTGGGCTCCCGGCCTGCCGAAAACCCGCTCCGGCAAAATCATGCGCCGTATCCTGCGCAAGATCGCCGAGAACGAAGTGGGCAACCTGGGCGATACCAGCACCCTGGCCGACCCCTCAGTGGTCGATCACCTGGTCGCCAACCGCGCCCATCCGGTCAGCTGAGTCGCCTGCAGCTCGCGCAGGCGCAGGTCCGCCCCCCGGCAGCGGTGGGCAATCTGCGCCAATAGCAGCTCGGCGGTTGCCAGCGCATCTTGCAGGGCGTTGTGGGCAGCGTGGGCGGGGAGCCC
>JBLRXF010000470.1:0-1726 GCA_047920875.1 Haliea sp.
CTGCCTATGCCGCCGACAACAGCAGCACCGAGCAGCGCACCCGGACCATGGCCAAGCTGGGCACCGCCAACAGTCTGGGCACCATTCTCGGGCCAGCGGTGAGCGGCGCCCTGGCCACGTTTGGCCTGCTCGCACCCCTGTACTTTGCCGCCGCGCTGGCAGCGTCCGCGGCCCTGCTGGTCTGGCGCCAGCTGCCGCGCACACCGCAGCGCGACCTGGTACCGCGACACCTGCGGGTGCGCCTGCGTTTCGCCGACCGACGTGTCCGGCACCTGCTGGCAACCGCAGTGGGGCTGTTCGTGGGATTCTCGGGCATCCAGCAAACACTGGGCTTTACCCTGCAGGACAAGCTGGAGCTGACCGGCATCCAGACTGCGCAGGTCACGGGCGCGGCGCTGATGATCTCCGCCGCCTTCACCTTCCTGGTACAGATCACGGTGATGCAGCGGGCCAAGCTGGAACCCGGGCAGTTTATTCGCCTGGGGCTGCTGGCCATGCTGTTCGGCGCTGCGATTCTTGCCAGCGCGGACCACTTTCCGCTGCTGGCGGTGGGCATGGCCTTTATCGGTACCGGGCTGGGGCTCACCATGCCGGCCATCGCCGCCGGCGCCTCGCTGGCGGTGGCACCGGCTGAACAGGGTGCCGTCGCCGGGCTGGTCGCCGCCTGCCCTGCCATCGGCTTTGTCGTAGGGCCCCTCGCCGCCGGCGCCCTGTATCAGGTGCACCCAGCCCTGGCGCCGATGTTCAGCGCAGCGGTGTTCTTCGTGGTACTGGTGGCGCTGGTGCTGCGGGAGCGCCGCTAAAATAGCCCTGCTGGACCGCATACTCATACGCAGGCAGTTACCCCCGCTCAGCCGATTTGGTTACCCTTTGCGGTAATTGCCAACAGTGATCGCTACAGGTAACCCCACCATGCCAGACACCATCGCCATCCCGGAGCACAACCACGCCCTGCTGGAAAACAGCTTCTTCGGCGTGCTGACCACCATTCGAGCCAAGGACGGCCTGCTGTCTTCGAATCCCGTCGGCTTTGTCTGGGACGGCCAACAGATTCGCATTTCAACCCTGAAAAGCAGGCTCAAATACCAGAACCTGGCGGCCGACGACCGGGTCGCTTTTTGCGTAGTCTCGAAGACCAACATCATGGATTATGTTGAGATCCGCGGCCATGCCAGCCTGGAGGACGACAAGGATCGCAGCTTCTTTCGGCGCCAGTTCATGGCCGGATCGGGCGGCGCAGAACCGCCGGAAAATCTCGACGCGCCCGATGCCGAGCGCGTTATCATCACCATCCACCCACGGCAGGTCTCCAGTCCCAGACTCTATGGGGGCCGCTTCGGTTGAGACCCTCAGATCTGCGCGGGCAGGAAGGCATCCCCCAGCACGGTCGCGCCGTCCAGGCTGTAAACCGCCAGGCCCTGCCCCAGCACCCACTGCCGGCTGTAGGCGATCTGCCCCACGTACTGGCCCGAGCACAGGGATAGCGCAGCCTCGGCCATCATCTCGATCGGCTCGGCCCAATCCGGGTGGCGGCGGGCCAAGTCGCGCACGTACTCGGCGCCCGGAGTAAGCACAATGCTTTCGGGCGCCAGCGTGTTGACATAGATGCGCTCGGGCGCCAGTTCGTGGGCCAGACCCTCGCTGTAGCGGTTCAGCGCCGCCTTGCTGGCACCGTAGGCGGCAATCACCAGCGCCGCCTCCCGGCTGTCCCGGTACGGCGGCAGAG
>JBLRXF010000471.1:0-1721 GCA_047920875.1 Haliea sp.
TCCCGTGAGCAGTACGAGTACGCCCGCGAGCGCGTCGCAGAACTGGGCCTGGCAGACCGCATCACCGTGCTCTGCGAAGACTACCGCAACCTGACCGGCCAGTTCGACAAGCTGGTGTCCGTGGAGATGATCGAAGCGGTAGGTCACCAGTTCTACAGCAACTATTTTTCCCGCTGCAGCGCCCTGCTGAAGCCCACCGGCAAGATGGTCATCCAGGCCATCACCATCAGCGACCAGCGCTATCGCCAGGCCCGGGACACGGTGGATTTCATCAAGCGGTTCATTTTCCCGGGCGGTTGCCTGCCTTCACTGGCGGTGATTGCCGACCACATTGCCCGGGACACGGACATGCAGATGGTACATCTGCGGGACATCACCCAGGACTACGCCCGCACCCTGGCCTGCTGGCGCGAGCGTTTCATCGATCAGCTGGACGCTGTACGCCGCATGGGCTTTGACGATCACTTTATCCGCATGTGGGAGTTCTACCTGTGCTACTGCGAGGGCGGATTCCGCGAGCGCATCATCGGCACGGTGCAGCTGTCCTTTGCCAAGCCCGGCTACCGGCTGCCGGGTGCGGCGTAGTCGCGGTAGGACCACCAGGGCGGCAACAGCGCGCGACAGGCGGGATCGGCATAGCGGCGGTCGATAAGCAGCGCCTTGCCGCAGTCGGTCTCCGTGCGCACCACCCTGCCAATGGCCTGGCTGACTTTCTGCAGACCAGGGTACTGGTAGGCGTGGGCAAAGCCGGCACCGTAGCGACGCTGATACAGGTCACGCAGGCGCTCGTTGGAGCTGTTCACCTGCGGCATGCCCACGCCGACCACAACCACACTGCTGAGCTGGTCCCCGGGCAAGTCGATGCCCTCCCCGAACGCCCCGCCGAGCACACAGAATGCAGCGACATTGCGCTCCTCCTGCAATAATTGCAGCAGTTCCTCGCGACCCTGGGGCGCACGGCCCTGCACCCAGAGCAGACGCTCCCGTGGCCAGCCCTGTGTCTCCAGCACCTGCAGGCAGGACTGCAGGTACTGGTAGGACGAAAAATACACCAGGCAGTTACCCGGCTCCGCGGTCAACCACTCCCGCAGCAGCGCGGCAAGCTGCGCCAGGCTGGCATTGCGCTGCTGATAGCGGGTATCGACATGCGTAGCCAGCAGCACCTGCAGCTGGTCTGCGGCAAAGGGGGAGGGCGCGCGCCAGGCGACCGTCGATGCATCCAGCCCCAGCGAGTCCAGCGCCCAGCGCTGCGGCGAGAGGGTGGCCGAAAACGCTATCAGGGAATGCAACGCCCTCTGGCGCAGAGCCAGCATGCGCGCCGGATCCAGGCAGTGCAGGAGCAGGCGCAGACTCTGGGGGTCCCTGCTGCGGACCAACTCCAGGGAAAACTCCTCGCCCCAGAGTTCCAGCACGCGCAGACACTGCAGCGCAGCAAAGTAGCTGTCTCGCAGAGCCGGGCGCGACTGCAGCAGGACTGGGTCCTGCGCCAGCGCAGCTGCCAGTGCCTCGCTAAAATGTTCCAGGCTCTGGGCCAGAGATGCGGGTACCGTGTCCAGCCAATGGCTCTCCGGCTGCTGCCAGTCCAGCTTCTGCAGCTGCAGCAGCCGCCTGTTGAGCCTGTCCAGCCCGGTTTTGAGCGCCTGCGGCGCCTCCCGCCGGGCTGCCATCAAAGTCGCCTTGGACAGCTCGGCCCCGTACATCTGCCGGGCCCGGTCCGGCAG
>JBLRXF010000472.1:0-1710 GCA_047920875.1 Haliea sp.
GTTTCTGGTAGGCCTGCACCGCCATACCGAAGCCCTGCCAGTCGCCGAGATCGGGGTCGGCAAACACCGCTTCGATGACCTCCAGCGACAGCATCAGCCGGTCGGCCTCCTCGGCGTCCACGGTGAAGCCGATATCGTGGCGCTTCGCCGCCAGTGCGAGTGTTTTCAGCCGCGGCACCAGCTCGTCCAGGACCCGCTCGCGCTGAGCGAATTCATAGCGCGGATGAATTGCGGACAGTTTTACCGAGATGCCCGGACTGGTGTCTGGCCCGCGCCCGGCAGCGGCTTTACCGATGGCCTCGATGGCGCTCAGGTAGCTGTCGAAATAGCGCTGGGCATCCGCCGCGGTGCAGGCGGCTTCCCCCAGCATATCGTAGGAATAGCGATAGCCGCGCTCCTCTGGGCCGCGGGCGCGCTCCAGCGCCTTGTCGATGGTGGTGCCCATGACAAACTGGGTGCCCATGATCTGCATGGCGTAGCGCACCGAGGCGCGGATTACCGGCTCGCCCAGCCTGCCCATGGTTTTTTTCAGCAAGCCAAACTGGCGCGGGTTGTCCTCGTCGTTGTAGTTGACCACCTTGCCGGTCAGCAGCAGCCCCCAGGCGGAGGCGTTGACGAACAGGGATTCACTGTTGCCCAGATGAGAGCTCCAGTCGCCATCGGCCAGTTTGTCGCGGATCAGGCGATCCATCGTCAGCCGGTCGGGCACCCGCAGCAGGGCCTCTGCCAGACACATGAGGACAATCCCTTCCTCAGTGGAGAGGGCGAACTCCTGCAGCAGGGCATCAACCCCGCCCTTGCCGATCTGCGCCTTGCGGATGTTGACCACCAGCGTGCGGGCCCGCTCCCAGGCCCGACTGCGGGCGGCCTGGCTGATGTCGGCCACCGGCAGCAGCTGGGCCAGCACCTCGGACTCGTCCCGGCGGTAGCAGGCCTGCATCTGTTGGCGAATGGGGTCCTCAGTATCGATTGAATCAGTAACCAGCACGGTGATTGGCCCCTGCAGTCAGCGCCGAAGGGTTCATAACGTCGCTTCAAAGCGATTGGCGGCGACGTTCTTGACCACCTTGTCGGCATCGAACACCTCGCCGTTCATGGCGATATAGACCCCGGGTGGCTTGCTCTGCACCGCGCCGATGGCGCAGCCGATATTGAAGATGGCGTCGGACTGGGCGAACGCCGCCGGCTGCAGTGCGCCGGTGAGCACAATACATTTGCCGACAATCCCCTGCAATGCGCGTGCGGTGGCGACCATGCCGTCGGTGCCGTGGGTGATGAGCACGCACGGCTCCGGGCAGCGCTCGGCAGCGGCGCGAATGGCAGCGCGGTCGGCCTCGGTCATGTCCAGACTGTCTTTGCGCATGGCGGATTCCACCGTCCAGGCAAAACCCGCGCCCAGGCGCTGTAGCAGTTCGCCAATGACGGGAGCCCCTACCTGATAGTCGCTTTTGGCGTCGAAGTAGATCTTGTCGATGGTTCCACCGGTGGTGATGATGTGCAGTTTCATGAGTCTGGAGCCGGAGTCTGAGAGCGCTCGCTCATTATAGCGGCAGGCTTGGTTGCAGGGTACTCACCCTCCTCTTCGCCACCCTCGCCTTCCACTTCTCCACCTTTGCCTTCCTCCTCGTGTTCCGTCTCTTCGTCCTGTTCATCTTCATGTGCAGCGTGTTCTTCGGCCTTGACATCCTTTGCCTCTCTTTCTGAAGGACC
>JBLRXF010000473.1:0-1693 GCA_047920875.1 Haliea sp.
TCTCGCGCCAGAGATCTGCGCTGACCCCCTCCGGCAGCGGATAATGCCCGGCACAGCGCTCGTCGAGATCTGGCGCGTCATCGCCGACAAAGCGCGCATCGGCATCGGTCAAGGTGGGGTTGCCGTTAATCAGGTAGTAATCGTGTATGGTCAGGTCGTGACGGCAGCCCAGGGCATCCGCCAGCACCCACAGCCGCGGATGCAGGCCCATGGTGTGGTGGAAGTGCACATGGCCCACCCCCAATTCCTGCAGCAGCGCCACCAGCACATCGAATTCCCGCTCGACGTCGAAGGTCAGCCCGTCACGCAGGCGCGTGCCGGCATCAAACAGGCTGAGGGTTAGGGTACGCCCCTCCTCCGCCGGCGTCAGCTGCAGGAACAGCGCTTTATCGGCATAGAGGCTCGCCAGCTCATCCACATGCTGCTGGGCGCCACCCCCGAGCTTGTGGGACAGGGCCACCACCTTGGGCCGGTCCTGGGCCGCCACCAGCGCCAGCATTGCGCCGGTGCGCGCGGCCCGGGCCGGATCCCGGGCCACATAGGACTGGATGTCGGCATGATAGCGGGGATAGCGGGCGTCCAGCAGTTCCATCGCCCGGGCCACGCGCGGGCTCTGCTCCGCGGCGAAGCTCACCCCGCCCTTGTGATAGACGAAGCAGTTGGCCAGGTGCAGGTTGCGCCAGCCGGCGCGGATCGCGCGCTGGCACCAGTCGTTTTCCTCGCCGTAGCCGCGGCCGAAGGTCTCCTCGTCGAAGTAGCCCACCAGCGCCAGGCAATCGCGCCGCAGGTACATGCAGCAGCCGATACCGGTAGGCACCTCGAAGGCATCTGCAGCGGCATACTGGCCGGCAAACACCGCGTCGATCGCGGCCACCTCCAGGCCAAAGAGCAGCGCGTTGTCTTCACAGAAATTGGGGAAGCTGCAGATGGTGGCGTTATTGGCGAAGGGCGTCACGCTGGCGACCCGGTCGTGATGATAGGCCGCTTCACGCAGGCGCCGCAGCCAGTCGTTGGCTACCTCCACATCGCTGTTGAGCAGCACCACATCGCGCTCGAGATCATGCTGCATGCCACGGTTGGCGGTGGCGACAAACCCCAGGTTGCCCGCATTCTCCAGCAAGACCAGATCCGGGTGCAGAGACGCGTAGTCCCGCAGCATGGCGGTGATGGCGGGATCCGGCGAGCCGTCGTTGATGACCACCAGCCGGCCCCAGGCCGCATCCACCGTCGCCAGTGCCGACTCCAGGCAGCGGCGGGTCTCCTCCAGGCCGTTGTAGACCGGTATGACGACGTCAACGCTGCGCATGCCGTCTTCCTGATAGCTGCGCTTTCGGACCAGGCGGTAGCGACTGGCATGGGGTGTTAAACGGGCGTATCAACAGTGCATTCCTTGACGTGCGCAGGGCGAGGATTGTACGCAATAGAGCGCGGTGGCGCACCTGTAGGCCGGCTTGCTACAGGACATCACGGTTCACGCCTATCAGGAATTGCAGCTACCGATCGTCATAGCCGTCATCACCAATCACCTGGTGAACTTCACCGACTTCAGTCGGGCGGTGCTTCTGGGGTAGGGGGGCGATAACGCTGAATTCTCCGGGTAGTAGTGGGGAAACTGATAGCGTTGTTTTGCGGACAGCCGCATCAAAGCAACTTTCTCAGAGGGTTAAGCTGTGGTAGCTCAGACATTGCGCAC
>JBLRXF010000474.1:0-1686 GCA_047920875.1 Haliea sp.
GCCCAGCTGCAGAGCCCGCGCGGTATTCGCGGTGTGCCCGCGGGCATCACTGATGAGGGCCTGCTGGCCAGCTTTAGGGACATGGCCAATGGTTTTGCTGTTGCTCTGGAGCAGTGGGCAGAGGTGCGTGCCCTGGCGCCTGCGGTGGTTGCAGATGTGCAGGCGCAGGGCAGGTTCATGCCCTGAGAGCGGCAGAGCGCTGTTGATCAGCTGCGGGTGACGTCTGCGACGGTAGCGACCATGGCTCCGGTCAGGGTTGCCAGGTCGGCATCGTTCATGATGAAGGGCGGCATGCAGTACACCAGCTTGCCGAAGGGGCGGACCCAGACCCCGCGCTCGACAAACAGCGGCTGGATCTGCTTCATGTCCACGGGCTGCTCCAGTTCGATGACGCCGATGGCGCCCAGGGTGCGCACATCCGCGACGCCTGGCAGTTCCCGGGCAGGCGCGAGCCCCTGCTGCAGGCCCCTGTTGATGCGCTGCACGCAGCGCTGCCAGGGCTGTGACAGCAGCAGCTCGATACTGGCCACGGCGGTGGCGCAGGCCAGCGGATTGCCCATGAAGGTGGGGCCGTGCATGAAGGCCCCGGCCTCACCCTCGCTGATGCCGTGGCTGACCCGGCGATTGCACAGCGTTGCCGCCAGGGTCATGTAGCCACCGGTCAGGGCTTTGCCCAGGCAGAGAATATCCGGTTCCACGTCGGCGTGTTCCAGCGCAAACAGTTTCCCGGTGCGGCCAAAGCCGGTGGCGATCTCGTCGAATATGAGCAGTACGTCAAAAGCGTCGCAGAGGCCGCGCAGCTGTACCAGGTAGTCCGCCGAATAAAAACGCATGCCGCCGGCGCCCTGCACAATGGGTTCGACAACCACGGCGGCCAGGTCCTGATGGTGCTTCACCAGCAGCTCCTCCATTGCGGCCATGGACTGTTCGTCACAGTGCTGGCCGAAGGGCACATCCGGTGCCGGCGCAAAATACTGCCGCGCCAGCGCTTCGCCGAACAGGTGATGCATGCCGGTAACCGGGTCGCACAGGGACATGGCGCCGAAGGTGTCGCCATGGTAGCCGCTGCGCAGGGCTACCAGTTTCTGCTTGCGCGGCTGGCCCACGGAATACCAGTACTGAATGGCCATTTTCATCGCCACTTCTACCGCCACCGAGCCCGAGTCACTGAAGAACACCCGCTCAAGGCCCGGGGGAGTGATGTCAGTCAGAAGCTGTGCCAGGCGCACTGCCGGGGCATGGGTCAAGCCGCCAAACATGACGTGGGACATGGCCTGCAGCTGGTCCTCTACGGCTCTGTTGAGCACGGGATGGTTGTAACCGTGGATCGCACACCACCAGGAGGCCATGCCGTCGATCAGCTCCCGGCCGTCGGCCAGGGTCAGGCGCACGCCTCTCGCGCTGCTCACCGGGTACACTTCCGGAGTATCTGTTGCCGAGGCATAGGGATGCCAGATCGTGGCGGCATCGCCGGCCTGCAACTCGGCCCAGCTGGGGTCGCGCACGCTCACAGGAGTTCCAGCAGGCTGGGAAGCACCCTGTCCAGCAGCAGGGGCTGCGCCTCCGCGGTAGGGTGGATGCCATCCTCCTGCATCAAGCTTGTGTCTGTCGCGATGCCATCGAGGATGAAGGGCAGCGCCTGGGCGCCGGTCTTCTCGGCGACCAGGGTAAAACTGTCGCGGAAAG
>JBLRXF010000475.1:0-1686 GCA_047920875.1 Haliea sp.
TCGGGCAGTTCCTTCTCGTTGTTGCTGGTAATGATGATGATCGGGCGCTGCTTTGCCTTGATCGTTTCGCCGGTCTCATAGACGAAGAACTCCATCCGATCCAGTTCCACCAGCAGGTCATTGGGGAACTCGATGTCGGCCTTGTCCACCTCGTCGATCAGCAGCACCACCTGCTCGTCGGCCTCGAAGGCCTCCCACAGCTTGCCCTTCTTGATGTAGTTGGCGATATCCTGAACCTTGGCATCGCCCAGCTGGGAATCGCGCAGGCGGGATACCGCGTCGTACTCATACAGGCCCTGCTGGGCCTTGGTGGTGGACTTGATGTGCCACTGGATCAGGCGCTTGCCCAGGCCCAGGGCCACCTCTTCCGCCAGCATGGTCTTGCCGGTGCCGGGCTCGCCCTTGATCAGCAGCGGCCGCTGCAGGGTGACGGCGGCGTTGACCGCCATGCGCAGGTCGTCCGTGGCAACGTAGCGTTCGGTTCCCTCAAATTTCATAGTCAGTCCATCAGCAGTCAAAAATAAAGCCGCCAAGGGTAGCGATCAGCGCCCTGCGAATCAAGGCGCTTTATCGGTATCCGCCTCCGCGCGCATGCCGCGCACCTCGGCGGCGCCGGAGACGCGGTCGGCCTGCTGAAAGCGCCGCTGCCAGACGGCCAGTTTGCGCCGGCGCCGGCGCCAGTAGACCAGGGCGCCGATGGCAATCGCCAACACGAGGATGCCCGCCAGGCTCAGGGCCGGCCGTGTGAGGTCTTCCTCGGGCACCGCGGGCGGGCGGGTGCTGATGCTGGGGGCGGTCTCCGGGGCAATCACCTCCACATACAGGGGCAGCTCGCGCTGCAGGGTTTCGCTCTGCAGCTGCACCAGCAGCTGATAGCGGCCGCCGCGCTCAAAGGCGGGGATGCTGACCCGGTACTCACCGGTGGCCGGCAGCGGGTAGCTGGCGCTGACGTCAAGGGTGGCGCGGTAGTCCTCGGGGCCGGTAATCAGCACGCTGAGGGCAAAGACCTGCATCAGGTCAGGGTTGGTAATCACCTCGCCGCTGTCGCGCAGGCGAATGCCGAGCTCGGTCACTCGCCCGGCGGGCAGGCTGTTGGGCAGCGGGTCCACTTCCAGCTGCAGGTTCGAGATCACCGACACCCGGCTGCGGGCGCCGTCGGGCACACTCAGGGTCCAGGCGCCTCGCTCCGGCGCGGTCACCGTGACCAGGGTGAACTGCTGGCTGCCAAACCACTCCACCCCTTCCCTGCTGGCGTCGGGCTGGTAGGCGCCGCCGCTGGGGCTGGTGAGCGTGGCCGTGGCATCGGGCTGTTCGTGGAACACCAGGGCGGTGAACTGCTCGACGCTGTCGTCAATCAGAAACAGGTTGCCCACCACCGGCACCCGCGTCGAGGGGGCGACCATTTCCAGGGACTGGACAAAAATGCCGGTGAGCTCGCCGGCGGTCTGGGCCTTTTCGGCGATGCCCGCGGTGCTTTCTGCCAGGGCCCGCAGGAAGGTCCAGTCGGCCTCGTCCGAGAGGGCGATGGTGTGCACAGGAATGCCCAGGGCGCCCAGGTCCGGCGCGGTTTTGGCCAGCAGGTCCCGGGCCGCGGCGGCGTTGGCCATGGGCGAGGGCGCGATGTCCACCTTGCCATCGGTCAGCAGCACGATGCTGGTGCGGTAGGCGGAGCTTAAGCTGCCAATG
>JBLRXF010000476.1:0-1680 GCA_047920875.1 Haliea sp.
AAAAAGCTGTCGCGAGGGGCGGGGAAGCAGTGGCGATCATAGGCCTGCACCTCCGCGAATAAGTTACTGTCCAGTTGCCGAATATGGGGGTCTACTGCACTGCTGCTGGCAGTGGTCCTCTGTAGGGCGAAGCGCAGGTTGCGGTGAGAGAAAACAAAGCCACCTTTGGCATAGAAATCCTGCATCGCAAATACGCCGTCCATGCCGATGGTGGCGCCGGATTTGAGGCGGTCCAGCAATTGATCCCGGCGCGCATGCCATAGGATATTGCCGAGGCCACGGCCACGGAATTCCGGCCGAATAATGAAAAAGCCCATAAAGCCGAATTCGCGGCCATAGGCAGTAATGGCGCCGCCACCAATCAGCACATCGTCCAGCTCTGCTGCAACAAAGGCCTCGGGGTCCGTCTGCCAGAACAGCTCGGCGTCATGCAGGCCGGGATTCCAGCCTTCTGCGGCTGCCCAGTCCACCAGGGTATCTACCTCGGTCCGGGTCATGCTCCGGATCAGCAGGTCATGGGCCATGGATGTGCTCTCCTCAAACCTGTTCTGCCCTCTTGCCGGAAGGAGTATCGGCATCTTATGGTGGGATATGCAAACACAGTATTGCAACCATTCCTCGCATGATCCCGCTGGGGCTGCGCTACGGAGCTGAGCCGCTGTAGGAGCCCGCTCCGCGGGCGATAGTCCGATCGCGCGGAGACCGCGCTCCTCCGCGGTTAACGCCAAGCCGAGCGTCTGCGGGGCAAAAAAGTACGGAATCGAAGCGCTGCGGGCTGCTGCGAACCAGTGCGAACAGGCTCGAAAAGCCTGTCGGTAACGCCGGTCGGCTGCGGACAATCAGACAGGTTTTTCGCTCTGATTGGTTGCCGATAAGCGGCCTCAACCTCGTCTGCTTTTCGGGGTAGTTCAATTCCGAAACGGGAATCGAACCCGCGTCTAGTGCTGCAACCAATAACACACCCATCTACACCCATTCCCGGGGCAAGGGGATCTGTCATGCGGCGAATCGCATCCTCATTCACCGCACAATGTGCGGTGAATGACTTGCGCAGGCGGAGATTGCGGGACATAATCTCCGCATGAATAGCGGTGATTACACATACATCTGGCAGGCCGGTGACTGGCCGAACTGGCGCTTCAACCTGGCGGTGTTGGCTGGCGCCATGGCCGAGGTCAGTCGTGCCCAAGGTTTATTGATGGGACGCTTGGCCGATGTCGGCATGGCGCTGCGCGACCAGGCGAGCCTGGCGGCACTGACCGAGGACGTGGTCAAAACCAGCGAGATCGAGGGTGAGCAGCTCAATGTCGAATCCGTGCGCTCCTCTATCGCCCGCAGGTTGGGCGTCGATATCGGCGCGCTCGCTCCGGTCGATCGCCACGTCGAGGGCGTGGTCGAGATGGTGCTGGATGCCACGGCCAACTGCCAAGCAGCGCTAACCCGGGAGCGCCTGTTCGGCTGGCATGCCGCGCTGTTTCCTACCGGCTATTCCGGGCTCTCCAAGATCAAGGTCGGCGATTGGCGCGAAGATGCCACCGGCCCGATGCAGGTGGTGTCGGGGCCGTTTGGACGGGAACGCGTGCATTACGCAGCCCCTCCGGCGACGCGGGTCGCGGTGGAGATGGATGTCTTCCTCGCCTGGTTCAACGCTCCGCTGTCCATCGATCCGGTGATCAAGGC
>JBLRXF010000477.1:0-1660 GCA_047920875.1 Haliea sp.
GGCCGTGCTGATTCCTGACGGTACCCGGGCCACGCTCTGTGTGTCCTCGCAGGTGGCCTGCAGCCTTGACTGCAGTTTCTGTTCTACCGGCAAGCAGGGTTTCCAGCGCGACCTGACCGCGGCCGAGATCGTCGGCCAGGTGTGGCTGGCGATCAAGTCCTACGACGCATTCCAATCCGGCAAGGGGCGGGTGGTCACCAATGTGGTGATGATGGGCATGGGCGAGCCGCTTTTGAACTTCGACAACGTGGTCGCGGCCATGGACCTGATGCTGTCGGATCTGGGTTACGGCATCTCCAAGCGCCGGGTCACCCTGAGCACCTCCGGTGTAGTGCCGGCGCTGGACCGGCTGGCGGAACTCAGTGAGGTGTCTCTGGCGATCTCGCTGCACGCACCCAACGATGCCCTGCGTAGCCAGCTGGTGCCCATCAACCGCAAGTACCCCATCGCTGAACTGCTGCGCAGCGCGCGCCAGTACATCGATGCCCAGGCCGACAGCAAGCGCGTGGTTACTGTGGAGTACACCCTGATCGCCGGGATCAATGATCAGCCGGATCAGGCTCGCGAGCTGGCCGTGTTGCTGAAGGATTTTCCCTGCAAGATCAATCTGATCCCCTTCAACAGCTTTCCCGGCTCGGAGTATCGGCGTCCCAGCGGCAACGCGGTATCGCGCTTCTGGCAAGTGCTGGTGGATGCGGGCTATATTGTCACCGTCCGCACGACCCGTGGGGATGACATCGACGCGGCCTGCGGGCAGTTGGTCGGCCAGGTGGTCGACCGCACGCGTCGCAGCGAGCGCTATCGCACAGCGGGCCTGGCTCAGGAGGTGGAAGCAGGGTGACGATATCAGCGTCGGGTCTGGCTGCGCAAAGCCGCAGAATTCTGCTCACACTGGTGCTGGTGTGCACCGGCTGTGTGACTACCACCGACAGCGTGTTCACGACCCCGCCGGCACCCCAGGAGGCTCTGGAACGGCGAGTGGCTCTGGCACGGCAGTATATCGGTCAGCGCGACTGGGATAATGCCAAGCGTAACCTTGCGCAGGCGGTGGCTATCGACGACCGCAACGCTGAGGTGTATGAGGCTTTTGCTCTGGTTTATCAGAGCACCGGCGAGAAAGAGCTGGCGGAGGAGAGTTTCAAGCAGGCGCTCCGGCTGGACCGGAATTTCTCCCGAGCGCGCAACAACTACGCAGCGTTCCTCTATGCTGAGCAGCGCTTTGCGGATGCGGAGAAAGAGCTGGAGCAGGTGGTCAGGGATACCCTGTATAGCGGGCGGCCAATGGCTTTTGTGAATCTTGGCCTCTGCCGGCAGCAGCTGGGCAAGTCGGCAGCGGCGGAGGAGGCGTTTACCCGTGCCCTGTCGATGGATCGTGCCAATCCCATTGCCCTGCTGGAACTGGCGCAGCTGCGCTTCGAGGCAGGCGATTATACGACCGCTAACCGCCACTATGGCACTTACCGTACAGCGGTGAGGCCACAATCCGCCCGCGGTCTGTGGCTGGGCATCCGTCTGGCGACGGCGCTGGATGATCGCGATGCAGCAAGCAGCTACGCACTGGCTCTGAGCAGCCTCTACCCCGAATCCCCGGAGTTCCGGGATTACCAGCGGACACAACGCAATGGGCAGTAAGGAAATACTTGACGACGCGCCCGTCCGG
>JBLRXF010000478.1:0-1654 GCA_047920875.1 Haliea sp.
CCTGCGGGAGGATGGCAGCGAGCTTGTTGATGAGCTCGCCAACCTGAAACGGCTTGGACAGATAACCGTCCATTCCCGCCGCCATAAATCGGGCCTCGTCCCCGGCCAGGGCGTGCGCCGTCAGGGCCAGTATCGGCACGCGCTTGCGTCCTTCCTGCTCGGCAGCGCGAATCTGCGCCGTGGCCTCAATACCGTCAAGCCCCGGCATCTGGATATCCATCAAGATCACGTCAAAGTCATGCCGGGTGGCGAGTAACACCGCATCAGACCCGGTCTCAGCCAGCACAACCGCGTGACCCCGGGACTTCAGGATAGTCATGGCCACCTTCTGGTTGACGGGGTTGTCTTCCGCCAGAAGAACAGTCAGCGGCCGCAAGGTTGCGGGGCCAGTGCTGGGGGTGCCCCGCACCACAGCAAGCGCCTCGTTAAGCGCAGTATCAGTGTTCTCAATGCGACTTACCGAGACTACCGGCAGCTCCAGATCGAAACCGAAGGTGCTGCCTACACCCACTTCACTCTGCAACTGAATGCGGGAGCCCATAAGCTGGACGATGCTGGAACTGATCGCGAGGCCCAGCCCGGTGCCACCGTACATGCGGGTGTTGGAACTGTCCGCCTGGGCAAAAGCCTCAAAGATCAGTGCCTTGTGCTCATCAGCAATGCCTGTGCCAGTGTCCTGCACCTGGAAGCGGATAGCGGTACGCTCCCCATCCTCACGGCCGATCTCGCAAATAGTCACCCGTATGAAGCCGCGCTTGGTGTACTTGATCGCATTGTCGATAAGATTCAGCAATACCTGACGCAGCCTGGTCGGGTCGCCCAACACCGCCTCGGGCAGGCCAGGGTCGACATCGACAATCAGCTCAATGCCCTTGCTTTGGGCCCTGAGAATACCGTGATCAATAATATTCTCGAGAATGTGTCTGGGGTTGAATTCGATCTGCTCCAGGGTGAGCTTGTGTGCCTCGATTTTGGAGTAGTCGAGGACATCATTAATCAATCGCGTCAGGGTGCGGGACGATTCGATAACCGTGTCAAGATAGCTGCGCTGTTCTTCGAGCACAGAGAGATCCATCGCAAGCTCTGCCATGCCGACAATGCCGTTGAGCGGGGTGCGGATTTCATGGCTCATATTGGCCAGGAACATGCTTTTGGCCTCATTGGCGGCATCCGCCTCGGCCTTCGCAACACGCAGCTCGGACTCGGTTTCCTTCCACCCGGTGATATCGCGAATAATCGCTACATAGCGCAGCTGCTCACCCAGCTGCATGGGCGACAGCGACACATCCACCGCAAACGTGCGACCATCATTGGCACACGCCATGGACTCTATGCGTTCAACGCCCTGCTTGCCCTGGACGCCATCCACCGCATCGCCGCTCATGGCCCCAGGCAGGCCGTTGGCAAGGTCGATCATGTCAAATAGCGATCTCTCGCAGATCGCCTCTTTGCTGAGCCCGAACATGTTCTCCAGAGCGGTGTTGCTGGTCTGGATACGGCCCTCATGATCGATGGTCGCGACGCCATCAACCAGGCTATCCAGCGTTACCCGGTTGAGCGTTTCACTGTCGGCCAGAGAGCGCTCTGCCACCAGTTTGCTGGTCTCGGCCCGGTAAGCCATGATCAGGTTCCCGGCAGTGGCGAGCAGCAGTTC
>JBLRXF010000479.1:0-1651 GCA_047920875.1 Haliea sp.
TGAGGTTGTCCGCGACTTCCTGCGGATTAAACATCAACGCCGTGTAGAAGAAGCAGAAAAACACGATGAAACCGGTAAACAGCAGAATATTCAGCGGCTGGCCGGGCCCAATGGCAAGAGCCAGATCCTGCAACCAATCGGCAGAACCGCTGGAACCGAACCACTGGGCAATGGAAGCCGGGAACAGCAATATACTGCTGGCGAAGATCGCGGGAATCACCCCGGCCATATTGACCTTCAGCGGCAGGTGCGAGCTCTGCGCCTGCATCATCTTCCGGCCCTGCTGACGCTTGGCGTAGTTCACGGTAATTCGCCGCTGTCCGCGCTCGATAAAAACGATCATGTAGATAACGGCAATCGCGAGTGTCAGGATGAACAGCAGGATCAGGATATTCAGCTCACCCTGCCGGGCCTGCTCCAGTGACTGCCCAATGGCCGCGGGCAGGCCCGCAACGATACCGGCAAAAATCAGCAGCGAGATCCCGTTGCCCACGCCCTTCTCCGTGATCTGCTCACCCAGCCACATCATGAACACGGCGCCGGTCACCAGCGAAGTGATGGCGATGACATAGAATACGATTGAGGTATCATAGGACATGCCCTGATTGGCCATACCCACGGTCATGCCCGTGGCTTGGATAATAGCCAGCACTACTGTCAGATACCGTGTGTACTGACTGATCTTCCGCCTGCCGGATTCGCCTTCTTTCTTCAGCGCCTCCAGCTGCGGCGTCACTGCGGACATCAGCTGCATAATGATGGATGCAGAGATATAGGGCATGATTCCCAGGGCAAGAATACTCATCCTCTCAAGCGCGCCGCCGGAGAACATGTTGGCCAAGCCAAGAATGGTGCCCTGGTTCTGGTTAAAAAGGGCTGCCAGCTGCGCAGGATCAATACCCGGAACAGGAATGTGGGTACCGATCCGGTAGACGATAATAGCGAGCAAAACGAAGCGAAGGCGAGCAAAAAGCTCGCCGAGTCCGGCCTTGTTGCTACCTGGCAGCTGACCTTGTGCCATTTATTCCTCGACTTTCCCGCCGGCTTTCTCGATTGCCTCGCGAGCACCCTTGGTGACCGCAAGACCCTTCACGGTCAGTGCCTTGGTAAGCTCGCCAGACAGAAACACGCGCACCCGCAGTACGTCCTGGCGGATCACGTCGGCAGCCTTCAAGGCCTCCAGGTCGACTACATCCGACTGCACTGCATTCAGCTCGCCCAGCCGGACCTGCGCCGTGGTGCGCGAAACCCTCGAGGTGAAGCCGTACTTTGGCAGGCGCTTCTGCAGCGGCATCTGGCCGCCCTCGAAGCCCGGGCGAACCTTGCCACCGGAGCGGGACTTCTGCCCTTTGTGCCCGCGGCCAGCCGTCTTGCCGAGGCCGCTGCCAATGCCGCGCCCGACGCGCTTGGCGTCCTTGCGGGAACCCGGACTGGGGCTCAGTGTGTTCAGTCGCAAAACATCTGACATGATCTACTCCTCGATCCGAACCATGTAGTTCACTTTGTTGATCATCCCGCGAACCGAAGGGGTATCCTCCACCTCAACAGTGTGACCAATGCGGCGCAGCCCCAGGCCTGCTATGCAGGCACGATGGTTCTTCAGGCGACCATGAACGCTCTTGATCTGCGTAACCTTGATTGTTGCTTTAGC
>JBLRXF010000480.1:0-1639 GCA_047920875.1 Haliea sp.
AATCACCGGCGTGGATGTAGTCCTGGATGCGGGCAAAGGCGGCCCGGTACTCATCCCGGCTGATGCTTGGCGTAAAGCTGCCCAGCAGCTGGAAGGGGTTGTCACTGACCGCTTGCCGCGCGGATTCCAGCCGCAGCCGCAGCGCCCGGCGGGTCGCCGCGCCCACCCAGGGCAGCGACACCAGCACAGTCCGCTGCAGCAGGTGATCCTGGATCAGGCACCAGTCATAGGCGCCGATCTGGGTCGGTGGGATTGCAGGGGAGGCCGCATCAGGGTGCATGACCGCGTGCAGTGCGTTACCCGGTTCGTAGCCCAGGTAGCCCAGCAGGCCGCCGCAGAAGGGCAGGCGCTGCCCTGTGGGAGCGACGCCGATGTAGCGCTCCCGGTGGTACTGACCGAGGCTGTCGAAATAGCTGCGCCAGCTGGCGGGTGAGTCCTGCGCCAGCGGTGCGGTGGGCGTGTCCGCAGCCGGCGCCGCTGTCAGGATGTCGTAACGGCCCTTGGCAGCCCAGGGCTGGGCACTGTCCAGCCAGGCCGGGCCGGGCAGCTCGCGCAGGGTGGTAAACAGGCGCGCGCTGTCTGGCTGCCACTGCAGCTCCTCGATATGCAGGCTCACCTGTGCGGACCCTCGAATGCGTCGGTCGAGGCATGTTGACGCCGAGTATTTGCGTAGTGGACAAGGCTTGAAATTACGCAATACGAGGTAGAAGTGGGTGCGGGGCAGGGCATATGCGGTATCTTTCGCTGTCGCGTTGGCGGGCCGCTAAATTGACATTCCCACGCCTTGGAATTAATGTGGTGCGCCGAATTTGAGCCGGGATGCCATCGTAAGCCCGGCCGCCGTCACAAGTAAACCCGGGAACCTCGACAGAAGGTAGATGCCGTGGCCGGCTCCGCAGGAACCGACACCGCTCCAGCATGGAAAACAGAATGAAGACAAGCACTGAGACCGACCTGATTGCCTCTCTCAACAATCCTTTCGCCAGCGCGGACGAACAGGAATTCAAGGTGCCCGGCCAGCTGGCTTCAGAGCCTGGCCTGTACGAAAAATCCCTGAAGGCAGGCTGGGAGCTGCAGCAGCGACCCATGCGCGCGGCGGGAGTGCGCAACACCCAGCGCCAGCACCAGAAAAACCGCATGACCATCTGGGAGCGCATCGATTATCTGGCGGATGAGGCGCCCACCATTCTCTACCAGAACTGGGGGCCGAATCTCGATGGCGCTTCACTGGTCACCGCCCTGATCAAGGTCAACGGTCGCGACGTTGCCATTTACGGTCATGACTTCACCGTTCGAGCGGGCTCCATGGACGCCACCAACGGCAAGAAGCTGGCGCGCTTGTTCGAGCTGGCGGCCAAGCGCAGGATCCCCGTAGTCGGACTGAATGATTCCGCCGGCGCCTATATCCCGGCCGGCGTTGGCGGCCTCGACGGTTACGCCGATGCCTTTACCGCGCTGCGCAAGATCAGCGGCGTGGTGCCCAGCATCATGTGCATGTTCGGCTTCAACGCCGGCGGCGGCGCCGAGGGGGTCGGCCGCGCGACGACGCGGGCGGTGGTGTTCACGCTGACCGCGCTGGTGCTGCTCGAGTTCATCCTGGCGAGCTGGTCGATCTACGTGATGGAAACCTTCTTCGGCC
>JBLRXF010000481.1:0-1610 GCA_047920875.1 Haliea sp.
CGCCGGTGCACGGTTTTCCGCCGCTGCAGCGGCGAGCGGATGACCAGGGCATGCCGTGCACATTCCAGCATGGCGCTGTCGTTGGCGCTGTCGCCTATGGCAAGGTCATGCACATCCCGTGCCGGGTTTTCCCGCTGGTAGCAATTGCGCAGCCAGCGCAGGGCGGCTCCCTTGTCACAGTCGCCCGCCACGCTGAGGAAGCGCCCGCCCTGCAACACCGTGGCACCGGCGGCGGCCAGGGCGGCAACAAAGGCCTCGCGGCGCTCGGCACTGCCCAGCCACTGCACCGGTTCGCTGTAGTCCCGCTGCAGGGCTCTCGCGGCTGCCTCGCCCTGCAGGCCGGTCGCGGCCATCACCCCCTCCAGACCCATGGCCGCGAAGTGCGTGAACTGCCTCTCGAACGCGGGCCGAAGCCGCTCCAGCTCCGCCAGCCAGCGCTGCCTGGGAGAGGCGAATTCACGGACCCAGCCATCCCCACAGGGCCTGCAGTCGGGTGGCATTTGCTCCAGGCTCCCGTAGGGGATAAAGACTGCCGCGCCATTCTCGACGATGAAGGGATCGACGTTGCCCACGCGGACGCGCAGGGGCTCGATCTCGGCACGGGTCTTGCTGCTGCAGAAAATCAGGGGTATCCCGCGCCGCCGCAGGGCATCGAGCGCGGGCAGGGCGGCCTCGAAACTGTAGCCGTGATGATCCAGCAGCGAGCCGTCCAGATCGCTGAACACCAACAGCAGTGGGCTCATCCCGGCACTCCCGGACCGTGCCAGCTGCGGATCGTGCGGTCACGATCCAGCTCCCAGACCAGGTCCATCGACGGCGGCAACCTGGCCAGGCAGTGGCGCGTCAGGCGTTCGTAATGCTGAACAAAGCGCGCCAGGGCAGGCGCGTCCATCACCCGGCTGTCGGCGGCTGCGCCCAGCGCCGCGGCCAACTTCTGTTCCTGCTCACTGCGCCAACGCAGGACTTCGTCAAACGATGGCGCCCGCAACATCAGCCAGACATCCACCCGCTGGTGCAGCAGGGCATAGTCCCCAGCCAGGCATTCATTGACATGGCGGCGCCAGCGGCCATCGCTGTCCTCCGCCTGCTCAAGCGAATTGCAGGGAACGGCCAGGGCCTCCGGTGCTTGCGGCTGGACGCCGAGACACCACCCCTCCAGCAGAATGACGTCCAGCGGCGGCCGCACCCGCGGCCACTGCTCCTGGGGCAGGCGGTCATCGCTGGCCTTGTCGAAGCGCGGCACCGCTACCGGTGAGGGGCCGGCGGCGCCCAGCGCCTCAAATGTCCGCAATAACAGGCGAATGTCGTGGGTGCCAGGGACGCCCCGGGTCAGCAGCAGCGGGTGCACGTCCAGCGCCAGCTGCTGGCGCTCGCCGCGGGTGAGGTAGACGTCATCGATGGACAGGGACAGGGCGTGCAAGCCTCTTTCCTGCACCAGCCACTGGCAGAGGTAGTCACTGAGGGTGGTCTTGCCCGACCCCTGCGCACCATTAATGCCCACCAACAGCGGCCCGTTTGCACCGGAACCGTGCGCAGCCAGCTGTGCAGCTACCGGGTCGAACCAGTGCCGGGCCTGTTCGAGATAGGCTTCTGGCAGCGCCTGCTGATCC
>JBLRXF010000482.1:0-1535 GCA_047920875.1 Haliea sp.
CCGCTCAGATACACGTCGTCGCCCTGCAGTTCGGACTCGGTAGCGCGGGCCTGGATTGCGGAGCTTTCAGGTCTTGCAGTGAGGTCGGATTCGGCCAACGGATCCACATAGCGGCCGCCGCAGCGGCGGCACTGTTGATCGCGCAATGCCTCTGGCAGGGAATTCAGCGGCACCCAGTCCAGACCGGCAGTGTCGTTGGCCGTGGCCGGCGCTGCCGCCAGTGCCGGGAAAGCGAGGCTCAGGGCAATGGCGAGACTGCGCAACCGAAGTTGGGTGGTGCTGTGCGTGCGCGGAATCATCAGGGCAAGATGCATTTTCTGGTATAAACCGGGATGATAAAGCATCACCCCGGGCTTGTCCGGGACTTTTTTGCCACAGGAGCCGCCTTGCCGACCCCCTCTCCCAAACTGTTGCCCTGGGCCCTGGCCGCCCTCGATCAGCCCCTCACTACCGCCTCGCTACTGAACCCCGTGGCGGGCGATGCCAGCAACCGTCGCTACTTCCGATTGCAGTGGCAGGGGCAGACTGCAATCGCGGTGGAGGCGCCGCCGACGACCGAGAAAAATCAGGAGTTTCTGGCCGTGCGTCAGCTGCTGGAGCGTGCCAGAGTGCGCGTGCCAAAGCTGCTGGCGGCAGATCTCCAGCAGGGCTTTCTGCTGCTGGAGGATCTGGGGGACCGGCTGCTGCTGGGCGAGCTGACCGCGGCAAGCGCAGACGGCCACTACGCCGCCGCGATGGCCATTCTGCGCCAGCTGGCCGCGATTGACCGCGCCGCGCTGGTTACGCTGCCAGCCTACGACCGCGCTTTGCTGGCCGAGGAGTTGAGTCGCTTTTCCGACTGGTTCCTGCAGCAGTTGCTGGGACTGGAGCTCGGGTCTGTGGAGCGCTTTATGCTGGCGGAATTGGACGGCCTGCTGATCGGCAGCGCGCTGGCCCAGCCGCAGGTGCTGGTGCACCGGGATTTCCACAGTCGCAATCTGATGTGCCTCCCCGGCGGCGAGCTGGCGGTGATCGATTTTCAGGACGCGGTGCTGGGGCCAGTCACCTACGACCTCGTGTCCCTGCTGAAGGATTGCTACATTCATTGGCCTCGGGAGCAGGTAACGGCTTGGGCGCTGACCCAGCGGGATGCCTTGCATGCGCAGGGCTTGCTGGCCCCGGTAGATGACGCAACGTTTCTGCGCTGGCTGGACTGGATGGGTTTGCAGCGGCACCTGAAGGTTTTGGGTACTTTTGCCCGCCTGTACCTGCGCGACGGCAAAGCCGCTTATCTGCGGGACTTGCCCCTGGTCATCACCCATATTCGCGAGCTGCTCGCCGCCTATGTTGGGGAGACCGCTGTGCTGGACGATTTCCATGACTGGTTTGAAGAGCGTCTGCTGCCGGTGGTGGCGCAGCAGCCCTCGGCGCAGGCATTCGAGGGCATCCGCAATCTTGGAGCGCAGATTCTGTGGATCGGCACCGGGCTTTCGGTGTTGGTCGGCGGGCTGGCCTTCGGGCTATCGCTTTCGCATTCCCGCGAACGCCGGTTGAAC
>JBLRXF010000483.1:0-1503 GCA_047920875.1 Haliea sp.
GCTGCCCTGTCCATTAACCGCTGCGGAAAGGGTCAGTCGGTCCGCTTCCAGGGCGTAGTGGCGGAGGAACTCGCTGCCTGCCCAGGCCAGCACCGATGCGCCTTGCAGCTGGTGGGTGATCACGCGCTGTCGGCTGTCCACCTGGTAACGGCCGAAGTAGCTGGTATAGCAGGCGTAGGACATGGCCAGGTCTGCCGGCAGTCCCGGTGGGAGCTGGTCGGCGGCGGGAAGGGGAGCACCGGGCTGCAGCAGATGCACCGACATGTGACCTGCGGGGCTGTACAGGAGCAGGCCTTCGGGCTGTTTGCCCATGGGGTGCACAAGGCTGCCATCCGCTTGCTGCAGTTCGTAGCTGCGCAGCAGCCAGCAGCCGTGTAGCTGCATCTCTTCGCTCATGGGTGGTCGCCTCCTGGCCTGGTGGTCGGCGCCCCGTAAAGGCTGCCCGGGTAGCTCAATTGAACTCCGAAATGCGCTCGTCCACCACGAACATGCGGGTGTGCGAACGGTCCAGAAAGTTCTCCTCGTCCTCGGCGATGCGCCCGCCGATCTCCGCTTGGGCGCTCAGGGCCATGGCCGCGTCGTAGGCCGCCCGGTCCGCAAACCAGATTTCGGTAATGACGTCGAAATCGCGCACCGCGGCAGCCTCGTTGATATACGCGCCCTCCGCACAAATGAAGTTGCGCCGGTAGCCACAGATTTGTGGCAGCAGGCTGCGGATCAACGGCACATGATGACTTTCGTAGTAGTCGATGAAAGCGTCGCGAGAGAGGCCTGGCTTGCATTTGAGCAGGGCGATGGATTTGTACATGGCTGGATACCCTTGTGTTTGTGTCGCTGCCGTTCAAATCCCGATTATTGCTACTCTGCCCTGATCGGGAATTGCTCGAAGTAGAAACTGAAACGTTCCCGCAGGGCCGCCGGATCCACTCCGAAATCGCCCTTGAGGTCGTAGACCATTTTCCCCTCCTTGCCGCGAGGGTGGGCATCGATAAAAGCCTGCATCTGCGCCCGTGCGGTGGCCGTCAATTCCACGCCCGCCGTTGCATAGATCCTCTCGACCGTGGCCATGTCGTCCGCCATGAATTCGTGGAACAGCACGTCGACACTCTGGCTGGTCGGGAAGCATGGCCTGTCGCGCACGCAGGCGCGCAGCAGGTGCTCTACGCGATCGCTCCAGTACTCGACAATGGCCCGGGTATCGATGCGCTTGCGGCTCATGCGGTACCCGTAGGCGAGCATCGTAACCGCAGACTGTATTACCGCCACGGGGTCGCGGTGGGTGATGACGCAGGTGGCATCCGGAAAGACGTGTTGTAGCACCGGCAACTGTTCCAGGTGCTGCGGGCATTTCAGCACCCAGCGGTCCGGGCCCTGCCGCCACTGCAGCAGTTTGAGCACATCGCGCATGTACCGGTAGTGAGGTGTCTGGTCCTGTTGATAGTAGTAGTCGCGCCAGCGTGGGCTGGGTGCCAGCCACTCGAAGTTGTAGGAGGCGAAATCCGG
>JBLRXF010000484.1:0-1491 GCA_047920875.1 Haliea sp.
CCCTGGGACTGGCGCCGCCAGCAGCGCCTGACCCCCAAACGGTAGCCGCCGACACATGCGCCACCATCGCCCGCTACCAGCTGCTGCCTCAAGGCAGGAGCAGCGCTGAGCCGATCAGCGTGGCTGGCAGCCGGGGCACAGATACAGGCGCCGGCTGTTGCTCTCCCCGCGCACGACAGATTCACCGCAGCGGTAGCAGGGCAGCCCATCGCGATCGAAAACCGCAAAGCGACGCTGTTCCCAAGGCAAGCAGGCCTTTTCCAGAGAGTGGGCCAGAGCCGCAGCCAAGGTAATGCCCCCGGTGGCATAGCTGCGCCGACTGACGGCAAGCGTCTCGCGGGCCAGGCGCCCACACTCAGCCACCTTCAGGGTCGCGGGCTTGCGCAGCGGGTGCAGACCGCCTGCAAAGAGAATCTCACTGCGCAGGTAGTTGCCCACACCAGCAAGAAAGCGCTGGTCCAGATACAGCGCAGCCAGGCTGCGCCCGGCAAATTCAGCCGCCTGCAAGCGCGCGGCAATATCGCGCCAGGTGAGCCCGGTGTCCATGATATCGGGGCCCAATCGACTCAAAAACGGGTGCATGCCCAGCTCTTCAGTAGGCCAGACGCTGATATCCGACGCACTGTAAAGCAGCGCGGAATCGCTCGCGGTCTGCAACAGCAGGCGCAGGGAGCGAGTGCTGTCCGGGAGTTTGTGGCCCGACCGCACCCGCCAGACACCGTAGAGCTGGTTGTGGGAGTAGATGCTCCAACCGTGCTCGAAGTGAATCAGCATGGCCTTGCCACGGGTTTCCACCCGCACCACATCGTGGCCGCGCAACAACTCCTCATAGCGCTGTAACCGCGGCAGACCGAACTGCACGGTATCCACGGTACGTCCCTCCAGCACCGCGGCTATGCGATCGGCGGCGCGGCGAATCTCTGGTCCTTCCGGCATGGCATGTCCTCCCGTCCAGCATACGCAGCCTTGCACGGGCTGGATGCCAAGCCGGCTCCCTGCCCAAAGCAATAACGTGCACCGGCTTTGCCCGAGGGGGGCTTTGTGGCACCATCCCCTGCTGGACTGGTGTATTGAACCGCAGATGACGCGACCACAGGGGCCCCGCAGGCACACATGCGCGATTATTTCCTAAGACGCCTTCTGCTCATTCCCCCTACGCTGATCGGCGTCACCATCATCGTTTTCGCCATCACCCGCCTGGTCCCCGGCGGGCCGCTGGAGCGGGCGATCATGGAGACCCAGCAGATGAGCCTGTCCGGCGGGGGCGGCTCGCAGATGGCGGGGCAGGGCATGGCCATTTCCGAGGCCCAACTCGACCGGCTGCGCGAGTATTACGGCTTCGACAAGCCGGTACTGCAAAGCTACTTCCACTGGCTGGGCAAAGTGGTGCGCGGCGACCTGGGTTCCTCCTACCGCTACAACGAACCGGTGTGGGATGTGATCCAGCAGCGCTTCCCGGTGTCCCTGTATTACGGCCTGGTAACCCTGGTG
>JBLRXF010000485.1:0-1478 GCA_047920875.1 Haliea sp.
GCCACCGGGTGGAAGCGACCATTGTCAGCGCGGTCTGGAGCTTCTTCGCCGTCTACATGTTCGTATTCGTGACCATGATGCTGGCCCTGCTGGGCACCGGCCTGGACTTCACCACCGCCTTCTCGGCCGTGGCTGCCTGCCTCAACAACCTCGGCCCGGGGCTGGGCGAAGTGGCCGCCAACTACGCCGGTATCAGCGACGTCGCCAAGGGCCTGCTGTGCCTGGCCATGCTGCTGGGGCGGCTGGAGATCTTTACTTTGTTGGTGTTGTTTACGCCGATGTTCTGGCGGCTTTAGCCGAATTGCTGAGTATTTACCCGGTCGTTGCGATCGTACGGACGGGATTGCCGCGCCACGGAACACCAGGCCCTCGATTCCAGTCTCTGCGCCAGAAAAACCTTACTGATTTCAATGGACCATCTTTCCCTGTGGCATCCACTGCCCCTAACAATCTTCCGGCGATAAAACCTCCGCGGAGGTGCCGTTCAGGCGAATATCAAAGCAGCCTCGGTGCAGCTGGCGATGATGGAACCGACACAAAGTTACCAGGTTATCCAGCCGTGTTTCGCCACCGTCCGCCCAGTGCTGGATATGGTGGGCGTCCACATACTCCGATTCCTGGCAGCCGGGATACTGGCAGACTCCGTCCCGCTCACGCAGGGCACGGCGAATTCGCTCCGGCACAATCCGCGACTTCCTGCCTACGTTCAGCACCTTACCGGCATCATCCTCCAATACCGTGACAAGGGAGGCATCGCAACTCAATCGCCGCGCGGTGGAGGGCGCCAGCCACGGTTTGTCCTCGAAGTGCGCCCGCCCATGGGTGCAGCAAACTCCGGACCGCTGCTCGCGCAGGGTGTTGATGTCCACGTGCAGCACCACCTGACATCGCTCCGCGCCTTTTAGCCCTTGCAGACTCCGATAATCCGTCCCCGAGGCCAGAATGTGCTCCATCGTGGCCATCAGCGCATCGGCTTGCACCTGCTTCATGTGCTGCGAGAAGCTTTCCGCGGAAATTTTCTCCTCCGCCCGCGCGTAAGCAAGATGGTCGGGTACGTCGTCAACGCCCACGCTGGGGTCAGCCTGCTGCACACCGCTCTCTGTAGCCCCGTCTGGCTTTGCATCCCGACGTTCCAGAATCTTGCGCGCCACCCCCTGCATCCGCGCCTTCTGCTTGGCCTGCCACGCTTCCTGGCGCTCCTCTGCCAGGGGGCGGGCCACTGCCTGCAGCACTCTCATGACCAGCTGCCCCTGCTCTGGCGGCAATTTGGCATGCATAATCCACATGCCGTCTTCGTCGTGAAACCAGAAGACTTCGCGGGCCAGCTCGCGCATGGCTTCAGCATCCGGCTCCGGCGCGGCACCATTCTCAGATGTATGGCCCGCAGCGCCGGAAGCTGCAGCTTCCTCAGAAGCGCATTCCAGCAACCCCTCCAATCCTGGCTCCGCGACGGGTTCATACCGACTCACCAGCCTATC
>JBLRXF010000486.1:0-1463 GCA_047920875.1 Haliea sp.
CGAACCGGCGACCTCAACCTTGGCAAGGTTGCGCTCTACCAACTGAGCTATTCCCGCATTCCGGTGTAGCAGTGTCTCAATTGAGTGGCGTCCCCTAGGGGGTTCGAACCCCTGTTACCGCCGTGAAAGGGCAGTGTCCTAGGCCACTAGACGAAGGGGACGCAAAGGTCTCAATCGAGAGGCGCGCATTTTAGGTAGTGGGCCGAAGTACGTCAATACCCGAGCGCGGTTTTTTAACGCGAATTTAGGGCAGCTGCAGACGCGCGCGAGCCGCAGCCCCGTAGGCAAAGGTTTCGCCGCGTTCAGCCGCTGCCAGGCGTTCCTCATCAAGCGCCTGAAAAGTGGCGATTTCCTCATCGGTCATCACATGCAGGCAGTCGCCGCCGAGAAACCAGAGCAGGCTGCGCGGGAACGTGGGGGCGAATTCAGGGTGATGGGTGAACAGGCGCAGGGCGAGCGGGGCGCCGTCGCGGTAGAGATCCTCTTCCGGCACGCTGAGACAGTCCGCTGCCAGCATGCGCAGCGGGTTCTCTTCGTCCATGGCCGCGGTACGGCGGGCCAGGGTGTTGCCAAAGTCACGCCACAGTCCGCGGCAGTGCTGCAGGTATTGGGTATCGTCCATTGTCTCGTTCGGCGCGTCGATTGCGGGTACAATAACGGGTGTTCATTTTCCCGTTTTGCCACGAGGCTGCATGATACCAGCACTGACCATTGAAAATCTCTCCAAGGAATACGGCAGCGGCCTGAAGGCATTGAAGGGCATCAGCCTGGAAGTGCAACAGGGTGATTTCTTTGCCCTGCTGGGTCCCAACGGTGCCGGCAAGTCCACGACCATCGGTATCATCTGCTCCCTGGTGTCCAAGACCAGCGGCAAGGTGTCGGTGTACGGTACCGACATTGATGTCGACTTCGCCGGTGCCAAGAAGAACATCGGCATCGTGCCCCAGGAATTCAACTTCAACATGTTCGAGACGGCGTTTGACATCGTCGTCAATCAGGCCGGTTATTACGGCATGCACCGGGAACTGGCCGTGCAGCGCGCCGAAAAGTACCTGCGTGAGCTGGGCCTTTGGGACAAGCGAAACGTGCCTTCGCGCATGATGTCTGGCGGCATGAAACGGCGCCTGATGATTGCCCGCGCCCTGGTGCATCAGCCGCGGCTGCTGATCCTGGACGAGCCGACCGCGGGTGTCGATATCGAAATGCGCCGCTCCATGTGGGACTTCCTCAAAAAGCTCAACACGGAGGGCACCACCATCATCCTCACCACGCACTATCTGGAAGAGGCCGAGGCATTGTGTCGCAATATCGCCATCATCAATCATGGCGAGATTGTCGAGCACACATCCATCCGCGACCTGCTGCGGCGCCTGCAGCGCCTGCGGCAGGGCGGTGTGGAGATTTAGAACCTGAGAAAGCTCTTGTGCCGGCGGCGCTGCGCGGCGGTGAGCGGCGGCAGGTCG
>JBLRXF010000487.1:0-1427 GCA_047920875.1 Haliea sp.
GGTGCGGCAGAGATCACGTTTGACGCGGGCTTTGGCCCGGACTGGGCGGATGTGCCCGCCGATCTGGCACAGGCGGTGTTTCTGCTGGCCACGCGGTTTTATGAGCATCGCGGCGGGACAGAGGCGGAGATCACCCCCGATGTGGCAGCGCTGATCGCGCCGTACCGGTCCATCCGGCTGTTTGGCGGTGCGGCATGAGGACGCCGGAACTGACCCGGGCGCTGGTTCTGGAAGAACAGGTGCGCATGCCCGACGGCGCGGGGGGCAGCGACCTCATTGTGCTGCCGGAAATGTTCACCACCGGCTTTTCCATGAACGCCTTGGGCAACGCCGAAGAGCCCGGCGGCGCCACCGAGCAGTGGCTGCTAAGCCAGGCCCGACAACGGGACTGCGCCATCACCGGCAGCATCGCCGTGCGCGAGGGCGACGCCGTCTACAACCGTATGCTGTTCGCCACCCCGGAGGGGGTCAGCCACTACGACAAGCGGCATCTGTTCCGCATGGCCGGGGAACACCAGCGCTATGCGGCGGGGCGGGAGCGGGTCGTAGTATCCTGGCGCGGCTGGCGCATCCATCTGCAGGTCTGCTATGACTTGCGCTTCCCCGTATTCGGCCGCAACCGCCAGGACTATGACCTGATGCTGTTCGTGGCCAATTGGCCATCGGCCCGGCGGCTGCACTGGCGGGCGCTGTTGCAGGCGCGGGCAATCGAGAACCTCGCCTGCGTGGTGGGAGTGAATCGAATCGGGGAGGACGCCAGGGGATTGGACTACGCCGGTGACAGCATGGCTGTGAACGCTGAGGGGCGACTGCTTGCAGACCTCGAAAACAAAAACGGCACCGTCAGCGTGGTGCTGAGCGGTGCCGAGCTGGTGGCGTACCGGGAGAGGTTCCCCTGCCACCTGGATGCGGACGACTTCCAGCTAGGCTAGAGTCGCCCGATCCGACAAGGATTACTCCTTGTATTCCACTTCCAGGGTTGCCATGACGCGGCGGTTTTCAGCGCGGCCGTCGGCGGTATCGTTGGTGGCGACCGGGCGTGCTTCGCCGTAACCGATGGCTTCAAGGCGATTGACCGCGATACCGTGCTGGTTGACCAGCAGATCGACAACTGCCTGGGCACGACGCTGGGAAAGCTGCTGGTTGTAGTTCTCGGGACCAACGCTGTCAGTATGCCCCTCTACCTGAACCTGGAGGTCGTCGAAGCGCTTGAGGAAGGCCGCCAGTTCGCTGATATCAGCGAAGTAGTGCTCCTTGACCACAGAGGAATCGAAATCGAAGTTGACCTTCAGCTTGATCGAGGCAACCTGGGCTACGGGCAACGGACAGCCGTCGGCGTCAACCCGGGTACCGGGCGCAGTGCCGGGGCACTTGTCGCGATCATCAGTAACGCCGTCGCCGTCTGAATCCAGCGGCGCCGCCGGTGC
>JBLRXF010000488.1:0-1388 GCA_047920875.1 Haliea sp.
CGCTTTGGAATTGATAAAAAGCGAGCATTTTTACCAATCAGAGAGGTACCAAGTGATGAAGAAATACAATTTGTTCAGAGAATTGCACCCGTTACTGCTGGCCGCCGCCTTTGCGGCAGGCACCAATGCAGTGGCGGCAAACTCGTGCCAAAATCTTGTCTGGAGTGATGAGTTCGAAGGTTCGTCTGTAGATTTCACCAACAGCTGGGAGGCACAAATTGGCGATGGTTGCGCCGAGGGAATCTGCGGCTGGGGCAACAACGAGCTCCAGCACTACAAGGCCGAAAATGCCACTGTGTCCAATGGCATTTTGAAAATAACCGCCAAGCGTGAGCGCGTCCAATCAAAGGCTTATACTTCTGCCCGCCTGCGCACCAAAAACATGCCTAACAGCGGCGAATGGCAACACGGCCGCTTCGAAGCCCGCATCAAGCTACCCGCAGGCGCCGGTTTGTGGCCGGCATTCTGGATGTTGCCCTCCAATACTGACATTGGCTGGCCAATGAGTGGCGAGATCGACATCATGGAGTCCACCGGGCAAGCTTCCATGCTGGCCTTCGGTCATCTTCACTACGGCGAACCGTGGCCGGATAACAGCTGGACTGGCGGAGGCATTCTGAGCCAGCCAAACAAATGGTCCGACGACTTCCACATCTACGCGTTGGAATGGGAACCCAACGAAATGCGCTGGTACCTGGACGATATTCTCTACTTGACGCTAACGCCCGGAGACCTGGGAAACCCTGACTGGTGGACCTTTGAGAACCATGAGTACCACTTCCTTATCAACGTAGCAGTGGGCGGCAGCCTGGGTGGCCCGGTTGATGATTCCATTTTTCCAGTCAGCATGGAAGTGGACTATGTTCGTGTCTACGATATGGGCCAGCCTGCGGTTGAGGGTACCAATATCGCCGGCCCCAACGAAGTGGCCACTTACAGCGTCATAGGCAACACCGGCAACACCAGCTATAGCTGGTCGGTGCCTCCCGGTGCCACGCTCAGCGGATCAGGCAATACCGTACAGGTTGACTTTACCGGCGCATCTTCCGGCAATGTTGCCGTCGAAGTATCCGACAGTTGCGGCACGCACCCGTTGACAGTCCCGGTATTTGTGGAGCCTGACCTTCCTGTTGAAACCGTATGGGATGACTACTCCGGCAACAAGGAACTGACCTACACAACGATCACCGGTGACTTTCATGTCAACGACGGCTTGCTGATCTACACCCGCAACGCCGAAGAACGCTGGGATGTAATCATCGCCGACACCAATGCCATTCCCGATGCCGACCCGTTTATCAGAGGCGATAAGGCATTTATCATGGATCTCTACAACACCGACTCAAGCCTGGTCGGCACCGAAATTCTCGTTCAGTTGGAGGATGGCG
>JBLRXF010000489.1:0-1378 GCA_047920875.1 Haliea sp.
GGGCCCCGCGGCCGCGGCGTTCAATCGGCATGCAAGGAGACTGCGTGGCTAGTGCAGACATACGTACCCTGGAAACCTGGCTCAGCGGCCAGATCATCGGTCAGGCACATTTGGTGGAGCGCCTGCTGATTGCCCTGCTTGCGGACGGTCACCTGCTGGTGGAGGGCGCACCCGGTCTGGCCAAGACCCGGGCCATCAAGGCGCTGGCAGAGGGCATCGAAGGCAGCTTTCATCGCATACAGTTCACCCCCGACCTGCTCCCCGGAGACGTTACCGGCACCGAGATCTACCGCCCCCAGGAGGGCAGCTTCCACTTCCAGCGCGGCCCTATTTTCCACAACCTGGTGCTCGCGGACGAGGTTAACCGCGCGCCGGCCAAGGTGCAGTCCGCCCTGCTGGAGGCCATGGCCGAGCGCCAGGTGAGCGTGGGCAGCGAAACTTTCCCTCTGCCGCCGCTGTTCCTGGTGATGGCGACCCAGAACCCCATCGAACAGGAAGGCACCTACCCCCTGCCGGAAGCGCAGCTGGACCGTTTCCTCATGCACGTGCGGGTGGGCTATCCCGACGCCGCCGCGGAAACCGCGATCCTGCGCCTGACCAGAGCCGAGGCCAGCAGCGGCGGCGCCAGCGCCCCGCCGCCCCTGCGCCAGGACACCGTGTTTGAAGCACGGCGCGAGGTGCTGGCGCTGCACATGGCCGAGACCGTCGAGCAGTACATCGTGCAACTGGTTATCGCCAGCCGGCAGCCGGAGCTGTATGCGGAGCGGCTGGGCGGCTGGATCGAATACGGCGCCAGCCCCCGGGCCACCATCGCCCTGGACCGCTGCGCCCGCGCCCACGCCTGGCTGCGCGGGCAGGATTTTGTCAGCCCGGATGACGTTCAGGCAGTGGCCGCAGACGTCCTCCGCCACCGCCTTATTCTCAGCTTCGAAGCCGAGGCCAACGGTGTCACCCCGGACCAGGTCATCACGGAATTGCTGACCCTGGTCCCGGCCGCCTAGGGGCTCCGGCATGCGTCTGGCCGATATCAGCCAGCCCGCGACCGGCGCCTATGTGGCGCTGGAAACCTTGATCGGGCTGCGCTTTCCCGCCACCCAGCTGCAGCTGACCCGGCGCAACCGCGCCCTGAGCGCGCTGGCGGGCCCGAACAAGGCCAATTTCCGCGGCCGCGGCATCGACTTCGAGGAAGTGCGCAGCTACCAGGCGGGCGACGATATCCGCACCATCGACTGGCGCGTCACCGCGCGCAGCGGCGCTGCACATACCAAGGTGTTCCGTGAGGAGCGTGAACGCCCAGTACTGGTGGTGGTGGATCAGCGCAGCAGCCAATTCTTTGGCTCGCAGCACTGCTTCAAGTCCGTGCTGGCTGCGCACCTGG
>JBLRXF010000490.1:0-1375 GCA_047920875.1 Haliea sp.
GTCGACCACGGGAATCACCCGCTCATAGGCCATGGGGGTGGGCCCGATCACCCCCAGTACGCCAAGCGTCCGGGCACCATCGGTGTAGGGGGCCGTGATTACGCTGTAATCCCCAAAAACCTCGAAACCGGCTTCTTCGCCAATGAAAATCTGCACGCCGTTAGCCCTGGAGCAGCGCTCCAGCAGATGCAGCAGATCCTTTTTCCGCTCGAAGGCGTCGAACAACTCCCGCAGGCGACCAAGATCCTCGGGGCTCACGTTACCCAGCAGCCGCGACTCTCCGGCCACCAGGTACTCATCTTCAGGATCATCCTGGTCCAGCGCCTTGCTGGCGAGATCCAGAGCCGCCTGCAGATAACTGTCGATACGGCTGCGGGCATCCTTCATTTCCCGCAGAATCTGGCTCTGCACCCGGCTCAGGGGCTGGCCAGCGAAGCGCTGATTGACAAGGGCGGCCGCCTCACGGAGCTCGGCTTCGGTGAAGGGCCGCTGGGTGTGGATAATACGGTTCTGCACCTCGCGCTCATTGACCACCAGAATGACCAGCACCCTGTCGCCTGACAGGGGCAGAAACTCTACCTGGCGCAGCTGGTGGGTTTCCGGCCGGGGCACCGTTACCAGCCCGGCCTGGGCGGTAATGGCGGACAACAGTGACGATGCAGTCTGCACCAGCTCCGTCGCGGATTTGTCGGGATTGAGCTGCTCCCGCAGGGCAATCACGGCGCGCTCATCAATGGGCTGCACCTGCAGCAGGCGATCCACGAACAGGCGATAACCCTGGGCGGTTGGCACTCGGCCCGCCGAGGTATGTGGAGAATGCAGCAGCCCCCGCTCCTCGAGATCCGACATCACATTGCGGATCGTGGCAGCGCTGACCGGCAAGCCGGCCTCCTCCAGCAGGGTGCGCGAGCCCACCGGCTGGCCATCGCGGATATGGCGCTCCACCAGGGCCTTGAGGATAATGCGTGCACGTTCTGACAGATCCGCCGAGCTCATACCGTCCTCACTAATGTTCTGTGGCTTGGTTGTATCACAGGGGAGCGCCAATACATAGCCGTGGTCACAATGGATGTTTATACAGTAGGGGTTCTGAGGTATAACAGGCCAAATTTTGCGATAGTCAGCCATGCTCACCCATATCAGCATCAGCCAGTACACCATCGTCGACACACTGGATATGGAGTTCCGGGGCGGCATGACGGTCATCACCGGCGAAACCGGCGCCGGCAAGTCGATCATGCTCGACGCCCTGGGCCTGACCCTGGGTGATCGCGCCGACAGCGGGGTGGTACGCCCGGGCGCCGACAAGGCCGATATCCTCGCCACCTTTGACCTGGCCGATATCCCGGAAGCCGAGGCCTGGCTTGCCGAGCGC
>JBLRXF010000491.1:0-1345 GCA_047920875.1 Haliea sp.
CCATCGATGCCCGACCGGCGCTGCAGCTGCCCCTGCCTGCGGAGTGCGCGGAGCGCTGAAGGATCGTCAGCTCAGGGCAGGATTTCGATCGGCGTACCGACCGTCACCAGCTGCCAGATCTCGTCCATGTGCTCATTGCTGACGGCGATGCAGCCGTCCGTCCAGTTGAACAGCTGGGCGCCCTCTTCCGCGCCCTCGGGCTGGCCGTGGATCATGATGTTGCCGCCGGGACTGACCCCCAGCTCCTCCGCCCGCAGCCGGTCGCGCAGATTGGGGTAGGACACACGAATGGATTTGTAAAAGCGGCTTGCCTCGTTCTTGTAGTCGAGAACATAGCGACCCTCGGGCGTGCGCTCATCGCCCTCCTGCTGCTTGTGCCCCCAGGGCACGGGCCCCAGCGCCACCGGGTAGCGCCGCAAAATCTCGCCATTGGACTTGAGATAAAGCATGCGTTCCGACTTGACCACCAGCACGCCGTCGACTGGAGTGAAGGCCAGGGACTCCTCCGAGAGAGAAAAATTCAGAAAAAATACACAAATCCACAAAAACGATGCTCTTATCACTGGTTGCACTACTCCGGCAATGTTAATTTACGCAGGTTCGACTCACAGGACCTGAGGTCGGGAGTTCGAAGTTTGCACGTAACCCGCCACTTTGTGGCTTCTTAGACTGACAGGCCAACCCTGTTCAAGGAGTATCACCATGAAATCCACGCTCATCAAGGCTGTAGCTATCACCGCGTTTGCCGCTCTGGCAACCGGCTGCGCCAGCACTTCACAACTGGACGAAGTCCGCAGCATCGCCGAGGCAGCCCAGCGCTCCGCCGACGAAGCCAAGCAGACTGCGGCCAGCGCCGAGCGTACCGCCAATGCTGCCAAGGCAACTGCAGACGCAGCCAAGGCCAGCGCCGACGAAGCCAACAGCAAGATCGATCGCGCGTTCAAGACTTCCATGCAGAAGTAAGAACCGTGGGATGCCCGGCGGGTGGCCAGCCCTCCGCCGGGCTTCTCTCTCCCCTGCCGACTCTCAGCCAGCCTCTGATACCGGCTCATCCAGCAGCCCCAAGGCTTCATCATCCACCAGCCAGATCGGTCCCACCGGCACCGGTACCCCGGTAGACTCCAGCACCGCCTCCCGCACCCTGTCCCAGTCAACAGTAAAGTCCGCCCGATCACCTACCGTCCGGGCAATCGCCGCGCGCAGCTGCTGCAAGCGCTCAAACCGAGATGGCTCGTCCCCGTCGTCATCGGCCTCTCCGACAGCATGAAGCCCAGCGCCGAGACGCACCGCCAGGGCCTTGCAGAACTCGGTCTTGCCGGTTCCTGGCACCCCGTGGAGGAGGATG
>JBLRXF010000492.1:0-1300 GCA_047920875.1 Haliea sp.
CTGGTTGACCCCAAGCAGTATAGCACCTAGTGCTACAGTTACACTAATAATCCTAGCAAACCCGCCTGACGCCTGCGGGGGATTTGCGGGACTTGCTGTGATCTGTTGTGCTCTGTGCGGGAAAATGCGCTGTGGGCGTTCATATTTAAGTTAATAAAATCAGTGAGTTAAAAATTTCCAGCCAAATTCATAATGCTGGGGTCGGTGGCCGGAGCGCCGGACCGTCAAGTCCACCCGTAGCTACCACTTTTTCGTCGGTCCCCACCCCGCAGGAGCGCGGACTCCGCGCGATCGAGGCTCTACCCCCACTGGCTCCGCCCTGTTCTCGTTCTGGTCAATCGCCCGCAGAGCGGGCTCCTACAGTGGGCGGCCAGGCTCTAAGGCTCTACCCACTTGTTGGCTGGCTCCCACGATGCCGGCCCGCTCCCCGCAGGAGCTGAGTCCTGATTGTATTCACGTACACAGGCCGCACAAATGCAGGCCTTGCCCTTTGCCGGAGCAGGAACCAGCTCGACCAGCCCCGCGGGTATGGTGGCGGCAATGCACCAACAGGGCTGCGTGCTCTTCGCCATACAGGCATTCACTCCGCCACAGAATGGGCACCTGTCTTCACCGTCGACCGCCGTCATGGACAAACCCTCCGCTGTCACGTTCCGAGCACCTGACGCGATATTTCCGCCAGCTCGCGTGCGTCCACCGGCCTGGTGGCGCCCGGTTCCAGATCACCCAGGGACACAGGCCCCACCGACACCCGGTGCAGCGACAATACCTTGTTTCGAAACGAACCGAACATGCGCTTTACCTGATGATACTTGCCCTCAACCAGTGACAGCCTGGCCCTGTGCGTGGAGAGTATCTCCAGCCGGGCTGGCAGTGTGGTGATGCCTTCATGGGCAAAGTAAATGCCAGCCTGAAACGCAGCCACGTATTCCTCACTCAAGGGCCGGGATACGCTCACCTCATAGATCTTGGGGAATTTCGTCTGCGGCGAGCTGATCCTGCTTGACCACGCCCCGTCATTCGTCAGCAGTACCAGGCCCGTGGTATTGAAGTCCAGGCGCCCGGCGATATGCAGTTCATTCTTCCGAGGATGGTCAATCAGATCCAGCACCGTCAGGTGCTTGTTGTCCTTCGTCGCGCTTACCACACCCGCGGGCTTGTTCAAGGCCAGATACACCGGCTGCTCGCTCTGCAGGCAGACACCGTCCAGCGCGACCCGGGTGAACTTGGTCACCGCCTGCTGAACGGAATCCGCCACAACGCCATCCAGCAGTATCCGCCGTTGCGCCAGCAACAGGCG
>JBLRXF010000493.1:0-1281 GCA_047920875.1 Haliea sp.
CTTCTTGTGGCCTCCCGAGCGGATGAGTTCCAGCGTTTCGGGCTTCATGGTGATGTGCCCTTCAGCAATGGCCACGCGGCGGGTGACGGATTTGCCGCCCACATCCACCATGCGGGCCGTGCCCGACGCATCCAGATGCGTCAGTTCTGCCATTACCTGCCTTCCCCCTGTCGCTCATCGCAGCCGCGAGAGTGTATCCAATCAGCTGCCGGATTAACACCGGCACTGAGCGCTTGTGCCAGCCAGCGTGGCCGCTTTGAGGCCTTGCCGCATCCCCTGAATCGGTTAGAGTAGCCCCAACGTCAACAATAATTGCCCCAACAAGGATATCCGTCATGAGCAAACTGTCTCTGGGTCTGCAGCTCGGCTACTGGGGCGCGCAGCCACCGCCCAATCTGGTAGCTCTGGCCCAGGAGGCCGAGCGGCTCGGTTTTGACTCGGTGTGGGTGGCCGAATCCTGGGGCAATGACTGCTTTACCCCGCTGGCCTGGATCGGCAGCCAGACCTCCCGGATTCGCCTGGGCACCGCGGTAGCGCAGCTCTCTGCGCGCACCCCGACCGCCTGCGCCATGGCCGCCATGGCACTGGACCATCTGTCCGGCGGGCGCATGATTCTGGGCCTGGGGGTCTCCGGCCCGCAAGTGGTTGAGGGTTGGTATGGCGCACCCTACAGCAAGCCGGTCACCCGCACCCGCGACTACGTCGATATCATCCGCCAGGTGCTGGCGCGAGAGGCGCCGGTGACCAGCGCCAGCGAGTTCTATCCCCTGCCCTATCAGGGCCCCGGCGCCTGGGGCATGGGCAAGCCACTCAAGCCCATTGTGCACCCGCTGCGAGCGGACCTGCCCATCTTTATCGGTGCCGAAGGCCCGAAGAATGTCGAGCAGACTGCGGAAATCGCCGATGGCTGGCTGCCTCTGTACTACTCCCCCTACCGCCAGGAGGTCTACGCCGACCAGCTGCGCAATGCCAAACCGGGCTTCGAGATTCCCGCCCTGGTGCTGTGCAACATCAACGACAACCTGGAAGAGGCCCTGTACCCGGTGAAGGCCATGCTGGGGTTCTACATCGGCGGCATGGGCTCCAAGGCGCGCAACTTCCACAAGGAACTGATGGCGCGGATGGGTTTTGCCGATGAAGCCGAGCAGGTCCAGGAGCTGTTCTTTGCCGGCAAACGCGACGAGGCCATCGCCCTGGTGCCCAACCAGTTTGCCGACGAGATCTCCCTCTGTGGCCCCAAAGACCGCATCCGGGAAAAGATCCGCGACTGGGAGAACTCCC
>JBLRXF010000494.1:0-1185 GCA_047920875.1 Haliea sp.
CTGTCACCGAACTACGGCAGAACCTTCGGCGTGGACAGTGACCAGCTCCTCGGCCAGCACTTCATCCAGGTTTTACACCCCGCGGATCAAGCAGCTTGTCTCGCTGCCTACGAATCTGTCCTGCAAGGCAATCGGCTGAACGGCATCGAGTACCGGGTTATGCACGGCGATGGCAGCTGGTCCTGGCAGTCCTCAAACCTTGGACCTATCCCGGATGAGAACGGTCAGGTCATATCGGTGGTCGGGGTTGGCCGGGACATCAATTTGCGCAAGCAAGCCGAAGAAAACCTTCGGATAAGTGAGGCGCGTTACCGGCTGCTGTCGGAAAACGCCCGCGACGTTGTCTGGACTGTCGCCCCGGACGGGGCCATTACCTACGTCAGCCCCTCGGTAGAAAGAACCCGGGGATACACACCCGAGGAGGCGATGCAGCAGTCTCTCGAGGAGATACTTACAGCCGATTCAATCGTGATAAACCACACTTACTTCAACGAAATGCTGGAGGAGATTGCGGCAGGACGCACACCCAAACCCTTCCACGGCCAAATGGAATACCTCTGCAAGGACGGCAGCACCTACTGGTGCGAGGTGCTGGCAACGCCCATTCTGGCAGAGGACGGCTCTCTGGTGGAATTGCTGGGCGTTAGCAGGGACATAACCGGGCACAAGCGACATGAGGGTGAACTGAGGATAGCGAAGGAGACCGCAGAGAGACTCAACCTGGCCCTGGAAGACGCCAATGAGCGGCTCAATCGCCTGGCCACCACAGACGCACTGACTGGCCTGTGGAACCGCCGCCACTTCGAAGATCGCGCAACACACGAGATGTCCATTTCCAGCCGTTACACCCAACCGGTCTCGCTGCTGCTGTTTGATATCGATTATTTCAAGAAAATCAACGACAGCTACGGCCATCTGGTAGGCGACCATGTGATCAAGCTGTTAGCCCTTTTGGCAAGCGAACAGATACGGGCAACCGATATGCCCTGCCGGTGGGGTGGAGAGGAGTTCATGATCCTCATGCCCAACAGCGGGCCGGAAGAGGCCCTGCTCGTCGCAGAGAAACTGCGAGCGGCATTCGAAAACAAGGATATTCCCGTGGCGGGCAAGGTTACCGCAAGCTTTGGTGTGGCCACCTACCAATCGGGTGAAACTCTGGACTGCTGGATCGCACGCGTCGATGCG
>JBLRXF010000495.1:0-1040 GCA_047920875.1 Haliea sp.
GCCAGCAGCTCCCCTTCAGTGACAGGATGCTGCAGGTAGTAAGTGAGATAGGTTGCGAGCGCCGCCACACCACAGGAGAAATCGCGCTCCTGGCGGACCAAACCGGCATCGCGCAGCGTGACCCAGTTGGTGAATGCTGTCTCAGACATTGCTGGTGCGGCATGCCCCATCCACGACAACATGACGACCACCAGCACCAAGGCACAAAGTCGCCCGCGGGCCGTGCCAGGATCAGAATAAACCTTTCGGAGGCTCATAGGTTTCACCGCGGGGAAGCTCCCTTTGAATTTCGCTAAGTGCCCTTTTTTCGCCACAATAATCTGCTATGCAAGCTCCGAGCGAACACATGGCAGCACCCAGAGTGACAAAAACAGCAAAGGGCCACGCCGATGAAAACAACACCCAAAGAAGCAGCAGTATCCCGGCGACTGCGAGATAAATCGCTGCCAAATATTTCCCGAGAAAGCCGTCTCGAAGCCGTTCAAAGCGGTAGGTTCTCAGTTTATGCTCAAGTGGTGGGTATTTCATTGCGATCCCTCCGCCAACCGTGAAGTAAAAGCTTATCAGAAAAGCACCGGAGAATTCTGCGGCAGCGAGAGACTGCCGCAGAGTCCACCTCCTCAATGTGGGCTAAAAAGTGCGTCCGAGCAGCCGCTACACGTACCACCACTGGTGCTGACAGTGGGAATGTATATTCCGTAATAGAAGCCAAGCAAGGCGAAGTCAATCGTGATGGTCGCTACAGCAAATGCCAACGGCGCGAACGCTCCCCTTGATTGTTCCAGAGTGGCCTTGTCGAGAAACTCAATGTCCGTTGTGGCGGAGCCGACTCCACCGAACGCACCGTTGACCCAAGCAACGTCATCGGCCACCGTGGGTGCTGCAGCAGCGGCCAGGGGCTGGCTAACCAGGGCGGCAAGCGCAATACCTGCCGCAATTCCAGATAGTTTTTTCATGGTACTTCTCCTTGTACACAAGATTACATTGAATGGCACGCCGGACGGGCGCACCCATTCCCACTCCCACATCAAAACCGATAC
>JBLRXF010000496.1:0-1027 GCA_047920875.1 Haliea sp.
GATAGATTCCGTTTTCCTCAGCAAGCAAATTTCGCAGAGTAAGCGTTCAAACTAGGCCGTTATTGACGAACGCGGTCCAAGTCGGATAGCAGGGGGTTGGCTGCGAACTTCGCCTTCCAGAGCCTTGGCGTGAGTTCTTCGACTTGGCTGGCTGGGTGCTGGCTGATCCGTTGCAGTACATCGACCAGGTAGGTGTAGGGATTGACGCCGTGCAACCGGCAGGTGGTCAGCAGGCTCTGGATGACGCCGACATGCCGGGCACCCACCTCGGTCCAGCAGAACAGCCAGTTCTTGCGGCCCATGGGGACGACGCGCAGCGCGCGCTCCAAGTGGTTGGTGTCTATTGGCACGTCCGGGTCGCCGAGGAACACCTGAAGTTCCTCGACTCGCTCGAAGGCGTATTTCAGGGCCTTCGACAGCGGGTTGCTGGGGATCAGGTCCATGCGTTTGCGTTGCGTCTCGCACCATTGCCAGAAGGCATCGACGACTGACGCGGATTTGTTGCTTCGCACCGCCAGCTTGTCTTCACCTGTCAGCTGCCGGTCCTTGATCTCACGCTCGATCATGTAGAGCCGGCCAATGATTTCCAGCACCTCGGCTACGGCATTTGGCTCGGCATCCTTGGCGCGCTCGAACTGTCGGCGCGTATGTGCCCAGCAGTTGGCCGGCGTAACCGCCGGCCTGGATGCGGCGTACTTGCCGTAAGCAGCATAGCCGTCCGTGACCAGCACCCCTTCAAAGTGCTCGCCGAGCGCGTCTTTGACCACCTCCGCGCCCCGCGAGGGCGAGTAGAGGAAGCTGACCTCGTCGTCTTGTCCATACACCGGCCAGTACCAGCCCTGGTGCATTTTGCCCTTGCTCTTTTTGCTTGGGCCGGCCCGGATCGGCGTTTCATCCATCGCCAGCACCCGGCTTTGCAGCAAGTGTCTGAGCTGGGCGTGATGAATGGGCTCGAGCAGCTCGATCGCGCGCTGGCTCAACTGGGTCAATGTGGCCCGGGAAACGGTGATGCCGGCTGCCCCCAGGC
>JBLRXF010000497.1:0-1026 GCA_047920875.1 Haliea sp.
CCTTCGGCTGGCGCCCTGCATGGTGGGTGATCTCGCCCTTGATGATCACCCGACGCTCGCGCTGCCACTTGCCTGCCCGGTACTGGCATTCCCCGTAGCGCCGGATGCGCTCGCCGTGGGCCTCAAGCGCCTCCCGAACCGGCGCCATCACCGGCTCGGCGAAGCGCTCAAGGACCGAGTTTCTGGCCATGCCCACCACGTACTCAAGACGCTCTGCCTCGAAGAACTCAAACAGCTCCGGGGCAGCAAAGCCACCATCCAGACGCACCCGGATCTTCGCCTTCGGAAACGCCCGCCGCAGCCGGGGCAGCAGGCGCTTGAGCACACCCAGGCAGCCCTGCCTGGCCGGCGCCTTCCCGCCACGCAGCACATAGCAGAACAGATACTGCTCGGCCTCGTCATCAAAACTGAGAAAGCCGGCCAGCGGCAGGTAGCACCAGGTATCGTAGTAGCCGTTGAAAAAGGTCAGCTGTTGCTCACCGTGGGTGGCGTCTTCCGTCGGATCCAGATCGATGGTGATCCGGCGAGCCGTCTTCCGCCGGCGCCTGTGTCGCTCGATCACAGCATCAGCCAGCGCCTCCGACATTCGCAGCAACTCAGCGCGGCGCGGCGCGTTCTCGAAGCGCGACAGCGTCGCCTGCGACGCCAGCGGCTTCCCGTCAATCGGATCCCGCCCCACCAAGAACTTGTGCACCGGGTCATCCGACAGCCGGGCCGCATCATTGCCGTCCGCGTAGCCCAACGCGATGCCGAACATCCGCTGCTGAAATAGCTCCTGGTACCGATGCTCGACCTTCGCTGCCTGCCGCCCATCCCGCAAACACCCAGCCAGCCGGCTACTCAAGCCAAGCTTCTCATCGCAGCCCTTGAGCAGAACCGCACCACCATCCGAGCTGGCATGCTCCTGATCGAAGCGGACTACCACCGCTTTCTTCACCAGGTCCTTGAACAACACACCCTGTTTGGTGGTAGCATTATTCATGTAAAAGCCTCGCGTGTGTGTAAGTAGCTGTCTCGCAACAACTA
>JBLRXF010000498.1:0-972 GCA_047920875.1 Haliea sp.
CTGCTGTGCTGCGCCCGATAGTGGAACTTGTCTGCACCCACCAGGTTCTGCTCCCGCAGTAAGGCCTCATGGCGATAGAGTGCCCCGATCAACGCCAGGGCCTCGGCACTCGCCGCCGGGTCACTGTCCTGCGCCTGCTCGAAGTGTCGTCGGCAATGAGCCCAACATTGAGCATGGGTGATGTGGTCTTTGCCCTTGGCATAAGCGGCATAGGCTTCGTAGCCGTCACTCAACAGCGTACCCCGGAAATCTCCGAGGAAAGCCTCGACATGCCGGTGCTCCCGGGACGGCGCATAGCGGAACACTATCTCGTCTGTATCGCCGTAAATCGGCCAGAAATACCCTTGGCGCATCTTGCCCTTCTTCACCCGGCCGGCCTTGATCGGGGTTTCATCCATCGCCAGCACCCGGCTCAATAGCACCTGGCGGCTCTGCGCCTCGACAATGGGCTGCAGCAGGTCAATCGCCCGGCTGACCCAGGTGGTCAAACTACTGCGGCTTACCTGGATTCCCGCCTGGCTCAGGCGCTGGTGCTGCCGGAACAAGGGCAGGTGGTAGCAGAACTTGTCGATCAGCATCCCTGCCAGGAGGCTCACATCGGCCACGCTCTTGTCCAGCACATTGGCCGGTGCCTGGGTGGTGACAATGCGATCGTCGTCCAGCAGCTTGTACACCGGGCGGGTATACTCGAGCACCACATAGCTGCCGGGACGCTGTGCCAGACGGTAGCTGACCTTGGTGCCAATCAGTTCGCGGCGGTCGGCGGGAATGGCTTCGATGGCGGGGTCGCGAACGGCGATGATTTCCCGCGGCACATCCTCACCGAAGCGCAGGCCGCTGTCGTTGACTGCGCCATCGCGCTGCTTCTTGCGCCGTTGGTAGGTGATGGTGTCCTTGGGTTCTTCTTTCGGGGGCGGTGGATTGGCAACTCCCAGACCACAGAGCAGATTGCCCTGTACCGCGGGATCGACG
>JBLRXF010000499.1:0-850 GCA_047920875.1 Haliea sp.
CGATGGTGATGCTGCTGCTCATCTCGCTGCTGGGGACCGTCGGCAGCGGCCTGATGCTGTATGCGCTGGAAGAAAACGCCGGGCCGCTGGCCGGACTGGTGGAGACGCAGCCGGAGGGCGAATCGGGTCGGCAGGAACGCCGTGCCCGTCAGCACGGCGAAGAGCACGAAGACGATGATGCCGAGGAACGCTGGGAAGAGATCCACGAGCTCTTCGTCAACCTGACCCTGGTGCTGGTGGCACTGCATCTGCTCGGTGTGCTGGTATCCAGCCTGGCCGAACGGCAGAATCTGGTGCGCTCGATGGTCACCGGCTGGAAGCGGACAGGCCCGTCATCCGGCTAGCTCGTGGACTGGCAAGATGCCCGCCAAGACGCTACAATTGCAGACTTGATGCGCCCGTAGCTCAGCTGGATAGAGCGCTGCCCTCCGGAGGCAGAGGTCAGGGGTTCGAATCCCTTCGGGCGCGCCATTTCCACCCTTCGCAACTACCTGATATGCATCGGGTTTCTTGCATTTTCGTTCTGACTGGCTTTGATCAAAAATTGTTCAGCCCGGTCACCGGGACAAAATTGGGACAAAATTGGGCCGCCCAGAGAACCGAAAAATGGCGCTTTGACCCCAGTCCTGTTTCGGCTCCGGACTGTTAATCACCAGGTCGTTGGTTCGAATCCGATTCGGTGCGACTGTCGGCTGCCAGCATGCGGTCAGTCTCGCGGAGCTGCTCGACGCCGTAACCCTTCTCATCGAGCCCGCGGCATGATCATGCGCGTGATGGGCTCGGAGGTTGCTTTTTCAGCTTCCTGCCCTTGGCGCAAGATACGAGACTGAAGCTTCAGGGTCCTCCCCGG
>JBLRXF010000500.1:0-778 GCA_047920875.1 Haliea sp.
GTGGACGACTCCGACTGCGCGCTCTTTGCGCCCAGTCACACACACCGTCCCCAAACCGACGACCGACTGGTACACGAAGCCGCCGCGATGATTCGCGCCGCGCAAGCACCTTTGCTGCTCATCGGCGCCGGTGCCCAGCGTCACCACGCCTGCCACGCTCTGGCCAAATTCATTGAGCAGACAGGCATCTACTTTGTGACCACGCAAATGGGCAAGGGCGTGGTCGACGAAAGCGACCCTTGTTTCCTGGGCACGGCGGCGCTCTCGGACAACGATTACATTCACTGCGCCATCGAGCGCGCCGATCTGATCATCAACGTCGGACACGACGTCATCGAGAAACCGCCCTTTTTCATGGAGCATGGGGCCAAGAAAGTCGTCCATGTCAATTTCAGCTCGGCCGAAGTCGACAATGTTTATTTTCCCCAGCTGGAAGTGGTCGGCGACATCGCCGACGCCATGAACCGCCTGGGCCGTACGTTGGGACGTCTGACCCAGGATTTTTCCTACTTCCAACGGGTCAAAGAGCACCTCGATGCGCATTTGCGCGAACATATCGATGATGACTCCTTTCCGCTCAAACCCCAGCGCATCGTCGCCGACGTGCGCCGCGTTCTACCGGCGGATGGCATGCTGGCCCTTGACAACGGCATGTACAAGATCTGGTTCGCCCGCAATTACCTGAGTCACGAACCGCACACGGTGCTGCTGGACAATGCTCTTGCGAGCATGGGGGCGGGCCTGCCCTCGGCCATGGAGGCGGCGCGACTTTTCCCCG
>JBLRXF010000501.1:0-772 GCA_047920875.1 Haliea sp.
CGACCCGGAGCTCAATCCCGCCTACCAGCAGCTGGCCGAACACTATCGCTTGGCGGTGGTCCCTGCACGCCCCTACAAGCCCAAGGACAAGTCCAAGGCAGAGGTCGGCGTGCAGATCGTCGAGCGCTGGATCCTGGCCCGCCTGCGCCGTCACAGCTTCTTCTCGTTGGCCGAACTCAACCAGTGCATCGGCGCGCTGCTCGATGAGCTCAACCACAAGCCCTTCAAGCAATTGCCGGGCAACCGCCGCGAGGCCTTCGCGCGGCTCGATCAACCGGCCCTCAAACCGCTGCCGGCGCACCCCTACCGCTACGTCGAGATCAAGCCGGTCAAGGTCAACATCGACTACCACGTGCAATACCGCCAGCATCACTACTCGGTGCCCCACCAGTACGTCGGCGAAACCCTGGAGTTGCACGTCAGCGACACGCTGATCAGCGTGTATTTCCGCGGGCGGCAGGTCGCTTCCCACCCGCGCCGGCACCGCCCCGGCACCACCACCGAAGCCGCCCACATGCCCACACGCCACCGCAAACAGCAGCAGTGGACACCGGGGCGGCTCAAGCAGTGGGCGCACGACCTCGGCCCCGAAGTGCTGGCCTGGGTCAGTGCCCAACTGGCCGCCCGGGCCCACCCGGAACAGGCCTACCGAGTCTGCTTGGGCTTGCTCAGTCTCAGCCGCGAGTACCCGGCCCAACGCCTCGACGCCGCCTGCCGTATCGCCAACCACCAAGGCCTGACACGCCTCAAGCAGATCAAATCCCTGCTGCAC
>JBLRXF010000502.1:0-766 GCA_047920875.1 Haliea sp.
GTTGTTGTAGCCGACGATACGGGCAATCTCTTCAATTAAATCGGCTTCGATAGCAATATCGAAACGGCATCCCGGCGGCGTCACCGACCAGCCATCCGCTTGCGTTTGCACCGACATGCCTAGGCGTTGAAAAATATCGACGACTTGCTCGTCCGCCAAGGCAATGCCCAGCGTTTTTTCCAAGCGCGGCTTTCTGAGCAATACAGCAGTGCGTTGCGGCAACGTAGCTACGGTTGTCACCTCGGTGATTGCGCCGACGCTACCACCTACAATATCGATAATCAATTGGGTGGCGCGTTCTATGGCGCGTTCCTGCAAGGTCGGGTCGACGCCGCGTTCAAAGCGGTGCGAGGAATCGGTGTGCAGGCCGTAATTACGCGCTTTACCGGCAATGCTTAGCGGGGTAAAAAACGCGCATTCCAAAAATACATCTTGGGTGTCATCGCCAACCGCAGATTCGCTACCGCCCATGACGCCAGCCAAAGCCAAGGCTTGTTTGTCATCGGCGATCACCAGGGTTTCGTTGTCCAGCTTAATGGTCTGGCCGTTTAACAATGCGACGCTTTCATCGGTTTGGGCATAGCGTACAGTCACTTCGCCGGTTAATTTGGCCGCATCGAAAGCATGTAGCGGTTGGCCTAATTCGATCAACACATAATTGGTGACATCGACTACCGCGCTCAAACTTCTGACGCCAGAACGGCGCAAGCGTTCCTGCATCCATAACGGCGTTTCGGCTTTGGCATTGACGCCTTTGATCAGTCGG
>JBLRXF010000503.1:0-748 GCA_047920875.1 Haliea sp.
GGAAGGGGAGGATAACTCCCTGCGTCTGGCAGCAAAGCCGCCGGTGTCGCTGATGCTTTGCGGTTTGCAAGGGGCGGGTAAAACCACCTCCTGCGGTAAGTTGGCGCTCAAATTACGGCGCGACAAGCGCAATCCGCTGTTGGTCCCTGCTGATGTCTACCGTCCAGCGGCGATTGAACAGCTGAAGACCCTTGGTCGGCAACTGGGGATTGAGGTTTTTGATTCCCGAACGGAAGATGATCCGGTCGATATCTGTACCCGGGCGCGTCGTTATGCCGAGCTCAACGGTTTCGATACGATCATCTTCGATACCGCAGGGCGTTTGCATATCGATACTACCCTGATGGCCGAACTGCAAGGGATCGTTAAGGCGGTTTTGCCGCAGGAAATCCTGTTTGTGGCCGATGCCATGACCGGTCAGGATGCGGTCACCGTAGCCGCCAGTTTTAACGAGCAACTGCCTTTGACCGGCGTGATTCTGACCAAGCTGGACGGTGATGCCCGGGGTGGTGCAGCATTGTCGATCCGGGCGGTGACCGGCAAGCCGGTCAAACTGGTCGGCATGGGTGAGAAAATGGAGGCCCTGGAGGTCTTCCATCCGGATCGAATGGCACAACGCATCCTCGGGATGGGGGATGTTCTCAGTCTGATTGAGAAAGCGCAGGCAGCGGTTGAAGTTGATGATGCTGCGGCAATGGAAGCAAAGCTGCGTAAAGAGGGGTTTACCCTCGAAACCATTCTTGAGCAG
>JBLRXF010000504.1:0-748 GCA_047920875.1 Haliea sp.
GCGTGATCATCTCGCTGGGCAGCTGCAGCGAATCATCCGACTGCTTCAGGGACTTCACCCCGCCGCCGAAATGGATGCGCCACTCCAGGTCGCCCCGGGAATCCGCCTTGGACAGGGCCTCCGGAAGCGTGATCTTGCCTGACTTGTAGAGTTCGAACAGGGACTGGTCGAAGGTGTGCATCCCCACCGAGGCCCCTTTCTCAATGATCTCCTTGATCCCGCTGATCTCGCCCTTGCGGATCAGTTCGGCGATGTAGGGGGTGTTCAGCAGGACCTCCGTTGCCGGCATGCGGCTACCGTCCTTGGTGGTCACCAGCCGCTGGGACATGATGCCCTTGATGTTGAGCGACAGGTCCATGAGGATCTGCCGGCGCGAGTCCGGCGGGAAGAAGTTGATGATCCGGTCCAGGGCCTGGTTGGCGTTGACCGCATGCAGGGTGGAGAGCACCAGGTGGCCGGTATCGGCATAGGTGAGCGCCGCCTCCATGGTCTTCAGGTCACGGACCTCGCCGATCATGATCATGTCGGGGGCCTCGCGCATGGCCTCCCGCAGAGCACTCTCGTAGGACAGGGTATCGAGCCCCACCTCGCGCTGTCCGACGATGGATTTGCGATGGCTGAAGGAGTACTCGATGGGATCCTCCACGGTGAGGATGTGCCCGTAACTGTTGGCGTTACGGTAATCGAGCATGGCGGCGAGAGAGGTGGACTTTCCTGAACCGGTGGATCAGACCACCAGCACCAGGCC
>JBLRXF010000505.1:0-694 GCA_047920875.1 Haliea sp.
CCTGGTGCAGCGCATCATCGAGGCCTACGAGGCGGACGACAGCAAGTCCGGGGACTGAGCGCCCACCATGACGCTCCATGCCGAGATCCAGATGGCCACGTCGGCCGGGGACGTGCCTGAACCCGCGGCCCTGAGACGCTGGGCGGCGAGGGCCTGGCCGTCCGGGGAGAACGTCTCGGTGGTCATCCGGGTGGTGGACGAGGCCGAGAGCGCCGAACTGAACGGTGCCTACCGCCACAAGCAGGGCCCCACCAATGTCCTGTCCTTCCCGTTCGAGGCCTCGCCGGGAATCGACGAGCAGCATCTGGGGGACCTGGTCATCTGCGCACCGGTGGTGGCCCGCGAGGCGGCCGAGCAGGGCAAGACAGCCGAGGCCCACTGGGCCCACATGGTGGTCCACGGCATGTTGCACTTGCAGGGCTACGACCACATTGAAGAGGCCGATGCACAACGCATGGAGGCCCTGGAAACACGGATACTGAAGGAGCTGGGCTATGGGGAGCCGTATGAATGAGTCAGATACAAGATACAAGATGCAAGATACAAGAAGGAGCGCGAGGCCGGTCGAACCCCGAACCGCTCCTTCTTGTATCTTGCATCTTGTCTCTAGCGCCTTCATTTCTCTAGCGCCTTCATGAACCGATCACGCAACGAGCCTCCCTTGCGTGCCTGGCTGGAACGCCTGAGCCTGGTG
>JBLRXF010000506.1:0-688 GCA_047920875.1 Haliea sp.
CGCGCATGGTGCGCTGTGACAACGACTGGTTAGACAGCTGTTAACTTTAATCGTCGTCAAGATTGCGCTGGATCCGACGTCCGATATATAGGCCGATAGAAGCGCCTGTTACTGCGGCAAAATAGGCTGTCATTAGTCCCCATGGGCTGCCAGCCAGCCAGCCAAGCCAGCCGCCGACAAGCACAGCTATAATAACTACCAGCAGCTTGATGATCATTTAGACAATGCTCCTGCTCCGGCAGGTTCGGCAGTTGTTGCCCATTCGTCGGAGATCCTCGCTCCCAAAAAAAAGTTTATTGCCCTATTATGTGGTGACGAAGGGTTCCATACCAAGGTTTTTGGCGATCTTTCCGGTTGCATTCAGGCTGCGGATGACGTATAAACGTGCCCCATGCGCCCGTAGCTCAGCTGGATAGAGCGCTGCCCTCCGGAGGCAGAGGTCAGAGGTTCGAATCCTCTCGGGCGCGCCAATAATATCAGTGGGTTAGCGACTTTTGCTGACCCTTTTTTTGTGTCTGTGACGCTCTTGTGACGATTCTGTGACAGTTGTTGTGACGAAACGACCGCTACCCTCGGGAAAACCGCTGCTTTGCCGAAGGTAACGATCAGGGCCAACATGACCTTTGCCACAAGAAAATTTTGTTCCTCTTGCCCCCCCTCTTAATTTGCAGAACCGCTCAGTTTTGAC
>JBLRXF010000507.1:0-678 GCA_047920875.1 Haliea sp.
CTGTGCGTTATTACCCCGGTACACCCAGCCCGGTAAAACGGCCTGAAAATATCAATATGGTGATTTTCCGTGAAAATTCGGAAGATATTTATGCAGGTATTGAATGGCCGGCTGAAAGCGCCGAAGTGAAACAGTTGATTGCGTTTTTGCAGAATGAAATGGGCGTTAAGAAAATTCGTTTTCCGGAAACTTCAGGTATCGGCATTAAGCCGGTGTCACGTGAAGGAACAGAACGTTTAGTGCGTAAAGCCATTCAATATGCCATTGATAATGATCGTGATTCAGTGACCCTGGTGCATAAGGGCAACATCATGAAGTTCACCGAAGGCGCCTTTAAGCAATGGGGTTATGATCTGGCCGAAAAAGAATTTGCGGCACAGCCTTTAGCCGGTGGCCCATGGAAAACCTTTAAAAGCCCTAAAACGGGTAAACAAATCATTATTAAAGATTCGATTGCCGATGCCTTCTTGCAGGAAATCTTATTGCATCCTTTAGATTACGATGTGGTCGCCACCTTGAATTTAAATGGCGATTATATTTCTGATGCGCTGGCCGCACAGGTTGGGGGCATTGGTATTTCACCCGGTGCCAACTTATCCGATACGGTGGCTATGTTTGAAGCCACCCACGGCACAGCCCCTGCTCTGGCAGGTAAAAACAGTGCCAATCCATCCTCAT
>JBLRXF010000508.1:0-663 GCA_047920875.1 Haliea sp.
GCCGTGGCGATGCGCGCATGCACCTGTTCGCTCAGCGGGCCATTGTCCGCGCACTTTTGCTGATAGTCGTAGAGTTCCCGCAAAGTCTGGATATGGCTCGCCACCTGGGCGGGGCAGGCGCACATGTAAATCATCGCTTCGCCAAGGATGCGGCGCAGTTGTTCATCACTGAAACGTGCCGGCAATGCTTCGATCATGACGCGCCTTCGGTGGCCGGTTGACGCGCATGCCAGTCGGTGGCGCGCTGGTATTGATGGGCGACGTTGAGCATTTTCGCCTCGGAAAAATAATCGCCGACGAGCTGCAGGCCGATCGGCAGGCCTTGGGCATCGAAGCCGCAGGGCAGCGACATGCCGGGCAGGCCGGCGAGGTTGGCGGGAATGGTGTAGAGATCGTTGAGGTACATCTCGACCGGGTCGCCGGATTTTTCCCCCAGTTTGAACGCGGTGCCGGGCGCGGTGGGGCCGAGGATGACGTCGCAAACCTTGAACGCTTCGCTGAAATCGTCGGCGATCAGGCGACGGATCTTCTGCGCCTGCAGGTAATAGGCGTCGTAATAGCCGTGCGAGAGCACATAGGCGCCGATCAGGATGCGTCGCTTCACCTCCGCGCCGAAGCCCTGCGCGCGGGTCTTGCTATACATGTCGTCGAGGTTGCCGTAGT
>JBLRXF010000509.1:0-646 GCA_047920875.1 Haliea sp.
CACCGTCGTCCAACGAAAAACTCAGGCCACGAATGACCGGCATGTCGCCATAGCCCAGGTGAATGTTGTCGACAGCCAGGGTCATGATCCGAAGCGCTCACGGATCACGGCGACCACAGTCTGGACGATCTGACCGACCTGGTCTGTGTCGATGATCAGGGGCGGGAGCAGGCGGATTGTATTGCCCCGGGTCACGTTGATGATCAAGCCCTGGGCCAGGGCGTCATCCTTGAGTTCCGTGGCCGGCTCGGCCAGTTCGATGCCGATCATCAGGCCGCGACCGCGGACATCCACCACGCCCGGATGATTAGCCAGTTCCGCCTGCAGGCGTTGAAGCAGTTCGGCGCCAACCGCTGCGGCGCGCTCCGGAATCCGGTCTTCCTCCATGATGGCAATGACTTCCAGACCCACCCGGCAGGCCAGCGGATTGCCGCCGAAAGTGGTCCCGTGGGAACCGGGGGTCAGAAGAGCCGCGGCGTCAGCGCGCGCCAGGCAGGCACCGACAGGAATGCCGTTGCCCAGGGCCTTGGCGACGGTCATGACATCCGGCAGCAGCCCGGGTTCGTGCTGAAAAGCGAACCAGCGCCCGGTTCGGCCCATGCCAGTCTGGATTTCATCCAGCACCAGCAGCGCCTGATGTTGATCG
>JBLRXF010000510.1:0-640 GCA_047920875.1 Haliea sp.
GTATTTGGCGGCGTCAGTATCCGCCCGCAGATGACAACATTGCGCCGCGGCGTCGATATCCTGGTGGCGACACCGGGGCGTTTGCTCGATCACGTCAACCAGAAGACCGTCGATCTGTCGCAGGTTGAGATGCTGGTGCTGGATGAAGCGGACAGGATGCTCGATATGGGGTTTATCCACGATATCCGAAAAATACTCGGCCTGTTACCGGCCAAGCGCCAGAACCTTCTGTTTTCAGCAACCTTTTCCGATGACATCAAGCGACTGGCCAATGGCCTGCTGAAATCACCGGCAATGATTGAAGTTGCCCGTCGTAATACCGCTGCCGAACAGGTCGATCAGGTGGTTTACCGGATTGACAAAGGGCTCAAGCGGGCGCTGCTCTCACATTTGATTTGCGGCCAGAACTGGCAGCAGGTGCTGGTGTTTACCCGCACCAAACATGGCGCTAATCGCCTTGCCAGCCAGCTCGACAAGGACGGCATTTCTACCACGGCAATTCATGGCAACAAGAGCCAGGGTGCCAGGACCAAAGCCCTGGCCGATTTCAAGCAAGGCAAAGTGCGGGTGCTGGTCGCAACCGATATCGCGGCGCGCGGTCTCGACATTGAGCAGTTGCCCCACGTTGTAAACTATGAGC
>JBLRXF010000511.1:0-639 GCA_047920875.1 Haliea sp.
CCAGCGATTTGACGTGCCGGTTGGAGGTACCGCTGGCGATTACCAGGTAGTCCATGACATCGGTCAGCTGACGGACATCGAGGGTGACGATGTTGACGGCCTTGATATCTTCCAGGGCGGCAACAACAAGTTCTTTCAGGGCTTCGGCTTGCATCCGGTCGGGTTCTCTCCAGGTGATCAGTGGTCGTCAGTCGTACCGCGGTACAGCTGACAGGTTTCAATATAGTCCAGCACGGGCTCCGGCAGCAGATAACGTGCAGAGCGCCCCGCGCGACACAGGGCCCGGATCTCGGTGGAGGAGATCGCCAGAGGGCGCAGCTCCAGCACCAGCACGCCACCGGCGGGTCGCTGGCGCAGGGCAAGGGCATCCCCGATCTGGTGCCGGGCCAGCCAGTCTGCCAGCACCCCGGCCCCGGGCAGCTGCCAGCCCGGGCGCGCAATCACGATGATGTGGGCGTAGTCCAACAGTGCCTGCCAGCGGTGCCAGCGCTCCAGTCCCAGCAGGGCATCGCAACCCATGACCAGGCCCAGACTGCGCCCGGCGCCGTACTCGGCGCGCAATTCCGCGAGGCTGTCGACAGTCCAGGAGGGGCCGCCGCGGGCCAGCTCGCGGCGGTCGCACCGCAACCGCGGCTCACC
>JBLRXF010000512.1:0-638 GCA_047920875.1 Haliea sp.
GTTGGATTTCACGAACTTGGCCACCCGCCAGGCGAACAGCAGGTCCTTGATCTGGTGGGCGTCGGGCGCCACTCTGCTGACCACCTTGAGGTCGGTTTCGTCCACCCGGCCCTGGTCCCGGTCCTGCACCAGCAGGCCGCCGTTGACCCGTTTGAAGTCCCAGCCGGGCTGGGCAGCACCCCACTGGCCGCAGGCCAGCAGGCGCACGTTGGGCTTGCCGGCCACGGCGCGGGCCGCCTCGGCGGTGATCTCCGGCGCGATGATCACCTCCACGAACTGGCGGCTGACGATGGCCTGGGCGGTATCCCCGTCCAGTGGGCGATTGAAGGCGATGATGCCGCCGAAGGCGGAGGTGGGGTCAGTCCGGAAGGCGTGCTCGTAGGCCGTGAGGATATCCGGCGCCACGGCCACGCCGCAGGGGTTGGCGTGCTTGACGATCACGCAGGCGGGTGCCTCGAACTGCTTGACGCATTCCAGCGCGGCATCCGTGTCGGCGATGTTGTTGAAGGATAGCGCCTTGCCCTGGATCTGCTGGGCCGTGGCCACGCCCGCCTCGCTGGGAGTGGTGTCCCGGTAGAAGGCGGCCTGCTGGTGCGGGTTCTCCCCGTAGCGCAGGTCCAGCGCCCGGCGAAACTGCA
>JBLRXF010000513.1:0-616 GCA_047920875.1 Haliea sp.
GCTGACAGGCGCATGCTGACCACGTCAGAACCGGCCTGGTGCTCACTCATGGCCAGCGCGCCGACCTGTTCACCACTGATCAGTGGCGGCAGGAAGCGAGCCTTCTGCGCGGCGCTGCCATGACGCGCTATCTGATTGACACACAGGTTGGAGTGAGCGCCGTAGCTCAGGCCGACACTGGCCGAGGCCCGGCTGATCTGCTCCATGGCCAGCACGTGCGCCAGATAACCCAGGCCGCTGCCGCCATCAGACTCACTCACGGTGATGCCGAGCAGGCCCATGTCACCCATCTTGCGCCATAGCGCAGCGGGGAAGTCATTGCTGCGGTCGATATCCTCAGCCAGCGGGGAAATCTGCTGACGGGCAAACTGCCACACTTGCTCACGCAACAGGCGCAGCGTGCTATCCAGGTCGAGGTCCAGCGCAGCGTCGGACATGGCGGCCTTCTTGTTCTGCTGTTGTCAGATACTGACGAAACTAATCGCAATACTGCGGGCTGTCAATGCGCTGAGCGGTGATGCTGCTGCACAAAGCGGGTGAAGGCGTCGGCATTGACCGGGTGGTGGAACAGGAAACCCTGGGCTTGCTGGCAACCATGGCGCTGCAGAAAGTCGAG
>JBLRXF010000514.1:0-614 GCA_047920875.1 Haliea sp.
ATACGGTTGTATGCAGCCAAAGTATCCGCAGGAGATGCGTTTTCGTCCAGTCGAATAAGTATGTGACTTGCATTAACTTCTTGCTGTAAACGCTCAAATCCTTCCATTGGAGTTAGCTGAGGCAGCCGATCTGGATTTGGTGGAAATTGCCCCACAGGCGGAGCCACCAGTTTGTCGTATTATGGATTACGGCAAGTTTGTATTTGAAGCTAATAAACAAAAGGCTATTGCGAAGAAAAAGCAAAAACAAATACAAGTGAAGGAAATAAAATTCCGACCAGGGACGGAAGAAGGAGACTATCAGGTAAAACTACGCAACCTGACCCGTTTCCTAGAAGAAGGGAATAAAACCAAAGTTAGTCTGCGTTTTCGCGGTCGTGAAATGGCCCATCAGGATTTAGGATTGAAGCTGCTTGAAAGAGTTGCGGAAGATCTGAGCGGCCTGTCGGTGATTGAGCAAAGACCAAAGAAAGAAGGCAGACAAATGATTATGGTTTTAGCCCCCAGTAATAAAAAATAACCATTATAAATTTAACAATGCGGAGTTCCAAATGCCCAAATTGAAAAACCATAGCGGTGCGGCGAAGCGTTTCAAACGTACCGGCAGCGGAAAG
>JBLRXF010000515.1:0-607 GCA_047920875.1 Haliea sp.
CCTGGGCGGTGGTACACCCACGTTCATCGCCCACGACGAGATGGCGGAGCTGATGACCGGGATCGCCACGCATTTCGGCGGGCTGCAGGAGGATGCGGGGGAGTACGGCATCGAGATCGATCCCCGGGAGGTGGGGAACGACACGCTGTCCCTGTTGCGGCGCCTTGGGTTCAATCGCCTGAGCCTGGGTGTGCAGGACTTCGACCCGCGGGTGCAGCAGGCGGTGAATCGTATCCAGCCGGCCGCGCAGACCCTTGCGGTGCTGCAGGAGGCCCGGCAGGTGGGGTTCCGGTCCATCAACGTGGACCTGATCTACGGTCTGCCGCTGCAGACCCGGGCCAGCTTCGCCGCGACCGTGGAGCGCATCATCGAGGCCGCGCCCGACCGGATATCCGTGTTCAACTATGCGCACCTGCCGGAGCGCTTCAAGCCCCAGCGTCGCATCAACGAGCAGGACCTGCCCGAGCCGGCGGAGCGCCTCGCCATCCTCCAGCAGACCATTGCCCAGCTCATCGAGGCCGGTTACCTGTACATCGGCATGGATCACTTTGCCCGCCCCGACGATGAATTGGCCGTGGCCCAGCGCGAGGGCACGCTGTATCGCAAT
>JBLRXF010000516.1:0-603 GCA_047920875.1 Haliea sp.
GTGGACGAGATGATCCTGGTGAGCTCGGATGAGATCTGTGCGGCCATCAAGGACATATTCGACGACACGCGCGTGGTGGCCGAGCCCGCCGGTGCGCTGGCGGTGGCGGGCCTCAAGAAGTACGTGGAGGCCCGCGGTGCGTCCGGCCAGAACCTCGCGGCGGTACTGAGTGGGGCCAACATCAATTTCGACCGGCTCCGCTACGTGGCCGAACGTGCCGAGCTCGGCGAACGCCGGGAGGCGCTGTTCGCGGCAACCATCCCCGAGCGCCCCGGCAGCTTCCGTGCCTTCTGCCGGGCCATCGGCAAGCGCGGCGTCACGGAGTTCAACTACCGCTATGCCGATGACCGGGAGGCCCATGTGTTCGTGGGCATCAAGCTCTCCGGCGGTGACGAGGAGCGTGTTGCGATCCGGGAGAGTCTGCGCAGGCAGGGCTATGCCATGCTGGACCTCACTGACAACGAGATGGCGAAGAGCCACCTGCGCCACATGGTGGGTGGTCACGGCGGGGACGTGCACAACGAGCGGGTCTACCGTTTCGAGTTCCCCGAGAGGCCGGGTGCCCTGCTGCGCTTCCTGACCCGCATGGGGCAGGATTGGAAC
>JBLRXF010000517.1:0-598 GCA_047920875.1 Haliea sp.
AGCCTGCTTGCAGGCGAAATCTTTCGGCGAACGCGGGCATTGCTCGCCTTCGAGCAGGTTCTTGCATTGGACTTGGCCTCGGGTGTGCTTGCGAGGCATTTTTCGCCTGCAAGCAGGCTCCTACACCAGGCGGTCGAGGATGCGCTGGCGCAGCGGGGCGAGCGGGTCGCGGCGGATGAAGTCGGTGACGATTTCCAGGTAGCCCGGGTGGCGGGCGAGCAGCCGCTGCATGGGGCCTTCACCGGCCTTGAGTCCCAGCGGGCCGAAACTGGCGTTGCCGCGATGGGCAACGAACGCATCGTCGCACAGCACGTGCTTCCAGCCGGCGTTGAGGGCGCGCATGCACCAGTCGTTTTCCTCGCCGTAGCCGCGGCCGAAGGCTTCGGCGTCGAAGTCGCCGATGTCGTCGATGCAGCGCCGGCGCAAATACATGCAGAAGCCTACCGCGGTCGGCAGTTCCGGATATTCCGGTCGGCCGGCCTCAGCGCAGGCGCGCGCCCAGGCTTCCGGGTCGGCCGGCAATGGATTGGGCTTGCAGAATTCGGGCAGCGAGGCGATCTCGCCGTTGTTGGTCCACGGCGTGATCGAGGCGATCTGC
>JBLRXF010000518.1:0-568 GCA_047920875.1 Haliea sp.
ACGTCCCCAAGGAAACGATCGACGTCGAACACCCGTTCCGGCAGGTAGATCAGGTGGGGGCCGTCGTCGGGGAACTTCTTGCCCAGCGCCGAGGCCGCGGTGAGAAAGCCCGCGTGCCGTCCCATCACCACCCCGATATACACGCCGGGCAGCGACCAGTTGTCCAGATTCGCCCCCATGAACGCCTGGGCGACAAAACGCGCCGCCGAGGGAAAGCCCGGGGTGTGGTCGTTCTCCACCAGGTCGTTGTCGATGGTCTTGGGGATGTGGATGCAGCGCAGCTCGTAGTTGGCCTTGCGGGCCTCTTCATTGACGATGCGCACGGTATCGGAGGAGTCGTTGCCGCCAATGTAGAAGAAGTAGCCGATCTCGTGGGCCTTGAGGACCTTGAAGATCTCCTGGCAGTACTTGAGATCGGGCTTGTCCCGGGTGGAGCCGAGCGCCGAGGAGGGTGTCTGGGCCACCAGTTCCAGGTTGTGAGTGGTTTCCTGGGTCAGGTCCAGGAACTCCTCGTCCACGATGCCGCGCACGCCATGAAAGGCCCCGTAGATCTGATCCACGTTCAGGA
>JBLRXF010000519.1:0-564 GCA_047920875.1 Haliea sp.
GCCCCGCTCGCGGCGCTCGCCTTCATCGCCTTGGAAATGCTGGTGCTGTCCGAAGCACTGGCGTCGTTGCTGATGCTCCCCGCCGCGGCGCTTCTGTTCGCCTCGGTCTTCGCGGCAGTTCATCACGCCGAGACGATCGCGCACCGTGTCGGACAACCCTTCGGATCCATCATTCTGGCCTTGGCCGTCACCGTGATCGAGGTGTCGCTGATCGTCTCTTTGCTGCTTTCGGCGCCCGAAGGTGAAAGCACGGTGGCCCGTGACACGGTTTTCTCGACAATCATGATCGTGCTGAACGGCATCGTCGGGCTGTGCCTTCTCATTGGAGGGGTGAAATACCATCGGCAGACCGTGCAGGTGCACAGCGCGACAGCCGCGCTTGGCGTCCTTGGCACGCTTGCGGTCCTTGCGCTCGTGCTTCCGAATTACACCAAAGCCGTGCCCGGTCCGCTCTATGCCCCCGCCCAACTGGTCTTCGTCGCCGTGGTCTCGCTGGCACTCTATGGTTTCTTTCTGCATGCGCAGACCGTTCGCCATCGTGACGACTTCCAAGACAAGGCCGAT
>JBLRXF010000520.1:0-556 GCA_047920875.1 Haliea sp.
CTTCCTTCAGGAAGTGCCGACTGAAAGCCTGGTCTTTCAGTCAGCGTGGAAAGGCCTCGGTCTTTGCATGGGACAAGCAGTAAAAAGGTCAGCGCCCGTAGCTCAGCTGGATAGAGTACCTGGCTACGAACCAGGCGGTCGCACGTTCGAATCGTGCCGGGCGCGCCAAAAACTGAAAAACATTCAAGCAGTTATCGATAAAATCGGTAGCTGCTTTTTTGTATCCGCCGTTTGCCCTAGCCAATAATGTAACCACCGACTTCAACTGCTTCAAAAGCTCTGACAAACGCCTGCTGTTTGTGAAAGACTGACTGAGGCTACCAAAATCAGCGTTAGCGGAAATAATAGCCAATATTCGCCATTACACCCGACGCGCCGAATGGGACCAGCTCAAGATTGACATTATGGACCTCCCCCCCCACTGCGGGCAAAATCACTGGGGCCACACCCAGATCATTCAGTGGGATCTTGTGCTGAAAATCACCCCGATAACCATGTAACAGGCCCGCTGTTAACTTGACGTAAGCACGGGTATTATCAGTCATTGGAAAATGAT
>JBLRXF010000521.1:0-548 GCA_047920875.1 Haliea sp.
TCATCACTAGTGCAAGCGGTAATTTACAAGGAAGGTCACATCACACCCGAGGACAAGCTCGGCCGATCGCATGAGTTCAGCTGAGGGCCCCACTGCAGCTGGAACCAGAGCCAGCGGTACACCCGAAGCAGTGAACCCCAGTTGCAATCTGGTTTCCCGCTGGGTCCCGAAGAAGCAGGTGGCGTAGGTGGGGTCGAGGGTTCTGATTTCCGGCAACCTGACCCAGCATTTGGTTGAAATCGCAGTCGTAGAGGTAGCCCTGCCAATCAACACTGATCACTGCGCGGCACATCACCTGCCGGAGATTGTCCGGATTGTGGTGGCGTCGTAGCAGCTCCAGATATGAGTCATATTGACCCTGCTGGTGCAGCACAGCCGCAAAGCGCTGGATGGGCATGTTGGCCAGTGCGAGCAGGCGATTGAATCGGATTCCAAATCGGTCGAGAAGTTCTCGTCTGTAGATGTCTTCAAGCTGAGCCTGAGGTGGGGGCAGCACCGGTCCCTGGGGGTTGAAAACCAGGTCGAGTACGAGACCCGAACCAGGCAGG
>JBLRXF010000522.1:0-540 GCA_047920875.1 Haliea sp.
CGGCACCTGGGTTGGTGCGACGATGGGCGCGAAGGCCGAGACCGAGCGGAACTGTTCCCGGTTTCTCAGCGCGATCGTCAGCGCACCGTGGCCGCCCATGGAATGGCCGAAGATGCCGCTGCGCTCAGGATCGACCGGAAAGTTCGCCGCCATGATCTGCGGCAGTTCCCTGGTCACATAGCTGTACATCCGGAATCGTGCCGACCACGGCGGTTCAGTTGCATCCAGGTAAAAACCGGCCCCTTCGCCGAAATCCCAGTCATCGGTCGCACCCTCGATGCCGGTATCGCGCGGGCTGGTATCCGGCACGACCAGCACCAGACCCAGTTCGGCAGCGAACCGCTGCGCGCCGGCCTTGATCGGAAACACTTCCTCGTTGCAGGTCAGCCCCGACAGGTAGTACAGCACCGGCAGCCTCGCCCCGGCCTCGTGCGGCGGGACGAAAACCGAGAAGGCCATCGGGCCGTTGCACGATTCGGATGAATGCTCGTAAAAGCCCTGGCGGCCGCCGAAGCAGTGGTGGGCCTGGGTTTCTTTCAT
>JBLRXF010000523.1:0-539 GCA_047920875.1 Haliea sp.
GAGATCCATATCCCGGCCCTTCGCGACCGCCGCGACGATATCCCGCTGCTGGCCAATTACTTCATCGGCAAGTACGCCAAGCGCTTCAACAAGCCCATGGAGGGCATGACCACCCGGGTTCTGGGCGCCCTCATGCGTTACGACTGGCCCGGCAATGTCCGCGAACTGGAGAACGTGATCCAGCGGGCCATCATCCTCAGCCGGGGAAACACCATCGACATGGACGCTCTCGGCCCGGAGATCACGCGGGCCGGCGAAGTCTCGGGTCGCGCCATCGACCACATGCAGCCCCAGACCCTGGAGGAGGTGGAGGTCTACTTCATCCGCAAGACGTTGCGTGAAACCGGGGGAGACCGCGCCCTGTGCGCCGAGATCCTCGGCATCGACAAGAGCACCCTGTGGCGCAAGATCAAGCGCTACAGCATCGAGGACTGAAGCCATGGTGGGATACCGGCGGGCTCGCGCATGGCCGTGGCTGGTCCTGTGCACACTCGCGCCGCTGGCGGCCGTGAGCGCCTCGGATCTGGAGGAACGCCTGG
>JBLRXF010000524.1:0-538 GCA_047920875.1 Haliea sp.
ACCCTGTTCGCTCTGATTCTGTCCTTAGGTCTGGTGGTCGATGATCCCATCACCAACGTCGACAACATTCAGCGTCACATTCTCAAACGGCAGCGCAAGCCGCGCGAAGCAACCCTGTTTGCCGTTAGCGAGGTCCTGCCGCCGGTCATTCTTTCGACCCTGGCGATCATCGTCACTTTTACTCCCATGTTCTTCATCACCGGCATGATGGGCCCCTATATGGCGCCGATGGCGGCCAATGTTCCCCTGACGGTTATTTTTTCGACCCTGGCAGCGCTGACCGTGGTTCCCTGGCTCGCCTTTAAACTGATTCGACCGCGGGTGGAAAAAGACGGCACTGAAGACTTAAAGGGGGAGGATGTTGTTCCCTCCTGGCTCAAGCGTGGTTATCGCGCGACAGTGGAACCATTTCTCGGTGCGCGCCGTTGGCGCTGGGCCCTGCTGGGCGGCATTCTGATTCTGTTGGTCCTGTCCCTGGCGCTGCCCATGTTACGCCTGGTGCCCTTGAAGATGCTGCCGTTCGACAACAAGAACGAAC
>JBLRXF010000525.1:0-532 GCA_047920875.1 Haliea sp.
ATATCGGTCTGTGGGAGTTGAACGAGGCCTTTGCCGTGCAGGTTGTTTATTGCCGGGATACGCTCGGTATTCCCGACGAGCGCCTGAACGTAAACGGTGGGGCGATCTCCATCGGTCACCCCTATGGCATGTCAGGCGCGCGCATGGTTGGCCATGCTCTGCTGGAGGGCAAACGGCGCGGCGTCAAGTATGTGGTCATTACCATGTGTGTGGGCGGCGGGATGGGCGCCGCGGGGCTGTTTGAGGTTGCCTGAGCAAGAAGCAGGGCGTCATTTTCCGGGCAGATTGAGTGAGACACCATTGATGACTGAGCATCATTACCGCACACCAACCGGCAAGCTTCGTGCGCGTGGCGCCGGTATTCCTTTTCCAGGTGAGCCGGGTCGCTGGAACGCGATTACCGATGTCCCTGGCGTTGAAGTGGGTTATTGCACCTTGATTGCCGGTGAGGGACCCTTGCGAGTCGGACAGGGTCCGGTGCGCACGGGTGTCACCGCGCTGTTTCCTCTGGGCCGGGAGCGTGGCACGGGTC
>JBLRXF010000526.1:0-532 GCA_047920875.1 Haliea sp.
CTTTATTCCCAAGGCCAACAAGACCAACGACTATCTGATGGACCGTCAGGCGCAAAAAGAAGGCCGCACCTACAGTGGTGTGGAAGGCATCGCCATTCAGGATTCGTCCTTGCAGGAAAGCATGGGCCCCATTGTTGACCGCACCAAGGACATGATTGTGACCGGGGGCTTCAACGTCTATCCGCGGGAGGTGGAGGACGTGCTGTCACGCCACGAATCCGTGCAGCAGGCAGTGGTGATCGGCGTGCCCGATGAGCAGTGGGGCGAAGCGGTGAAGGCGGTGGTGGTGGTCAGGCCCGGGGTGACTGCGGACGACGCCCTGGCCGCGGCCCTCAAACAGCAGGTCAAGGAGGCCAAGGGCTCGGTGCAGGCGCCGAAGAGCGTGGACTTCGTCGACGCCATCCCGCTGACGCCGGTGGGCAAGCCCGACAAAAAGGCCGTGCGGGCGCGGTATTGGGGCGACCAGGCGCGGGGGGTTAGCTAACCTGCCGTAGGGGATCGCCCAGGGAATGGGCTCCTACGACCCCCCCCC
>JBLRXF010000527.1:0-524 GCA_047920875.1 Haliea sp.
CCAATTGCACCAAATTGAGCAGGGCATGCACTTTTTCCTGAATCTTGGCTTCGCTAGGACGTTCCTTTCTGGATTTGACTCTAAGTCCGAAGGCAATATTGTCGAACACCGTCATGTGCCGGAATAGCGCGTAATGTTGAAAAACAAAGCCGATTTGCCGGTTTTTGACCGGCTGGTCGGTGACATCGCTGCCGTTCAATAACACCTGTCCTCGATCCGCCTGTTCCAATCCGGCAATGATGCGCAGTAAGGTGGTCTTGCCGCAGCCTGACGGTCCCAGTAAGGCGACCAGTTCGCCTTCGGGAATTTCCAAGTTGATGTTGTCCAGGGCGGCGAAATTGCCGAAGCGTTTGCTAATGTTGCTAAGAGTAATGCTCATTGTGATGCTCTCGTTCAATTTGTTTATGTAGGTGGGGTTGAACAACGTGAAACCCAGCTTAATGGTTTTTCAAATGGTTCCCACGCTCTGTGTTACTGGCATTAAGTTAAGGTAAGTCCGTCATTCCGCCAGTCCATGGCGGAAT
>JBLRXF010000528.1:0-522 GCA_047920875.1 Haliea sp.
CACTAACGTGATTTTGGCCACGGCCTGACCGACGGGGCTGCGATGCGCCGCGTCGTGGCGATCATCTGCCTGCGACAGCGGCGTGCTGTCCAAACTGGAAGCCGGGCAGCATGAGCTGCGGGTGGTCGGGCACCCCCGGTGGCGTGCCGAGCGGGTCGTCGAGCCAGGCCCAGAGGTCCTTGTGCTGAAAGAGATTCCAACGAAGCAGCGCCACCAGGTTCGACAGCGACCAGCCCCGGCGGCTGCGCCACTGGAGGTACTTCACCAGCAGCAGGGCGATGAGTGCTGTCCAAAGCTGCACCTCCAGGGCATTGCGGCTGGTGCCCAGGAACGTCTTGACCTTGAGGTTCTGCTTGAGGGCCTTGAAGAAGAGCTCGATCTGCCAGCGCTCCCGGTAGATCTGGCCAATGGTGTCCGCCGCCCAGTCTTCTTGGTTGGTCACCAGCTCCAGGACCTGGCCGGTCTCGTCGTCTTGGACCACCACGCGGCGCAGCCGATACGGGCACGAGGTCTGCGCCCTGG
>JBLRXF010000529.1:0-521 GCA_047920875.1 Haliea sp.
TCGAGCGCGGCGGAGCCCGCACGGCGCACACCGGCGGTACCGGGCAACAGGGCGCGCAGGCTGCGCAGATAGCTGTCCAGGTCCTGGTCCTCGCGAAAGGGGATGCCCGTGCCCAGCAGGGCCCCATCGAGATCCTTCAGACCGGTGACCCGCATGCGCCGGCTGTTCAGCGTGGCACCGCCGCCGCGGGACGCGCAGAAGAGTTCCTCCTTGACCGGATCATAGACCACGGCCTGCTCGAGGCGGTTGTTGTGACGCAGGGCGATGGACACCGCGAAATGGGGGAACTCGTGGAGGAAGTTGGTGGTGCCGTCCAGTGGGTCGATGATCCACTGGTAGTCGCTGCGGCCCTGATCGCCGCTTTCCTCGGCCAGAATGGCGTGATCGGGGTATGCCCGGTGGATCACGCGTATAATCTCCCGCTCGGCCAGGTGGTCCACTTCGCTGACGAAGTCGTTGGGCTGCTTGTTCCGGACCGTCAGGGTGTCCAGGCGACCCATGTGGCGGACGATGACCTGGCC
>JBLRXF010000530.1:0-517 GCA_047920875.1 Haliea sp.
GCAAACGCGGCCGCCCCCCTACGTCGCAAACTCCGGCCGATCCTTCAACGTCGCCGGCCCCACCGGCATCAATTCCCCCGTCTCGATCGACTCCACCGGTGAGGCTTCATCGAACCAGCTCGGCGGCGCCTTGTGGCCCCAGAAGGTTTGCCGGCGCGGGTCGTTCAGCGTCCAGCGCATCGGCTCCCAGTCGGGGTCGGTCATGTCAGTGACCAGCACATCGCCGGCCTGGACCTTGTCCATGTCCTCCGGCGAGGCCACCACCTTGACGGCACCCTGACCGATACGCTGGCCGATGGCGCGGCCGGAGATCAGGTTTCGTCCCTTCTCCTTGAGCTGGAAGCGCTCGAGCTTGCCCCCCTCCTGCTGGGAGACCACGGTCTCGGGACGGGCCTGGACGATATAGAGCTCGCCGTCATCGCCGTCCAGGGCCCACTCGATATCCATGGGGCGCTGGTAGTGCTGCTCGATGGTCACCGCCTGGCGGGCCAGAGCCATCACCTGGTCGTCGTCGAGG
>JBLRXF010000531.1:0-516 GCA_047920875.1 Haliea sp.
GCCGCTCTCCCGCGCCACCGAAAGCAGAATGCCGCCGGTTTCGGTGAACTTTACGGCGTTCGAGAGCAGGTTCATCAGGATTTGGCGCAGCCGCTGGCGGTCGCCGATGATGGTTTCGGGCAGATTCGGGTCGACCTGAACGGTCAGCGACAATCCCTTGGCTTCGGCCTGAGGCCGCAGAATCTCGACCGCCTCGGCCAGTTCCGCGTTGAGGTCGAAGTCGTCTTGCTCCGCCGTCGCCCGGTTCGCCTCGATCCGGGAAAGATCGAGAATGTCGTTGATCAGCGCCAGCAGCGCGCGCGCCGATGTCTGAACGGTCCCGAGCATCTCTCGCTGTTCCCGGTCGAGCCGGGTGTGGCGCAACACTTCGGTCATGCCGGTCACGGCGTTGAGCGGCGTACGCAACTCGTGGCTCATCGTGGCGAGGAAGCGGCTCTTGGCGCGATTCGCCGCCTCCGCCTGCATTTTCGCCTCGGTCAGCTTCCGGATCAGCGAGGCGGCGTAGAGGGGGATAAT
>JBLRXF010000532.1:0-513 GCA_047920875.1 Haliea sp.
GCACGAAGGCATCGAATTCATCCTGCTCCAGCGCCTTGCGAATCTCGCGCATCAGCTGCTGGTAGTAGAAAAGATTGTGGATGGTCGCAAGTCTTGCGCCGAGGATTTCATTGCAGCGCTGCAGGTGCTTGAGGTAGGCGCGTGAATAGTTCCGGCAGGTGTAGCACTCGCAGCTCTCGTCAATCGGGCGGGTGTCGGATTTCCAGCGCGCATGACGGATGCGCAGGTCACCAAAGCGCGTGAACAGGTGGCCGTTGCGCGCATTGCGCGTGGGCATCACGCAGTCGAACATGTCGACCCCGCGTGCGACGGCGGCCACGATGTCTTCCGGACGGCCCACGCCCATCAGGTAACGCGGCCGGTCGGCCGGAAGTTTCGGGCAGGTTTCGTCGAGCACCATCAGGCGATCTTCCTCCGGCTCGCCGACACTCAGGCCGCCGATTGCGTAGCCGTCGAATCCGATTTCGATCAGGCCGGCGGCAGAAATCGCGCGCAATTCCGGGTACATACCGC
>JBLRXF010000533.1:0-512 GCA_047920875.1 Haliea sp.
GTCACCGGCGGGCGCGACATCCCGCTGGTGCTGCTGCCCCTGTTGAATGATTTGCGCGCGGCGCGCGGAACGCCGATGTTGTCGGAGAACACGCTGCTGCTGCTCAACCTGCCGTCCGACCGGCAACTGCTGGCGCGCGGCGCCCGGCCCCAACCGTCCGGCGAGGACATCGCGACGCTGGCGCGCAAGCTGCGGCCCCGTTACCAGGCAGCCCTGCTGTCCTGGATCCGCGGCGAGCGCCCGGAAAGCAGCCTCGCGGTGATCGCCGACGTGTCCATGACCTTCGAGCGCGCGGCCGCCGAAACCTCCGTGTACCAGCTCTGGTGGGTGCTCGGCGGCGTCATCGAGGGCCTGCGCCAGGGCGGCCTGACGGCCAGCGCCGCGGTCAAGCGGCTGCTCGGCCAGGTAGACCGGCAGATTCGCCGCATCGTGGACGAAGGCGAGGCCGGGCTGGCCGCCGCGCCGCCGGTCGAGTTGTTGAACAGCCTGTTGTTCTACGTGGCACGATCGAC
>JBLRXF010000534.1:0-510 GCA_047920875.1 Haliea sp.
GGGCTGCCCGCGCTTGAGGGCGGGCCGGGGCGTCAGCGCACGCTCATGCGCCGCTACCTGGCTGTCCAGGCGCGTCTGGCGGATGTGGGGATACAGGTGGAGGGGATCCGCGAGGATGCCCGCCAGGCCTGGCTCATCGATCTGGCGGGCGGCGCGCGGATCCTGATGGGCCGTGACACGGGTGCGGATCACCTGGAGCGCCTGCTGCGTGTCTACCCCCGGGTGGCTGCCCACCGGGACGTACCCATCCGCACGATGGACCTGAGATACACCAACGGCATCGCCGTTGCCTGGGACGAAGACGCCCGGGCGGGGCAGTGAACGACAGTGAGGACAAAGAGAGGCTCTATGTCGAAGCGATCCGATAAGGGAATGATTGTGGGGCTGGATATCGGCACCTCCAAGGTCGAGGCCATCGTGGGCGAGATCAACGAGGAGGGGCAGATCGAGATCATCGGTATCGGCTCGCATCCCTCCCGGGGTCTGAAGAAGGGCGTGGTGGTCAACATC
>JBLRXF010000535.1:0-507 GCA_047920875.1 Haliea sp.
GTCCATTCGACCAGGTCGATGCGCTCCTGGCTGAGCTGCTCGCGGCGCGACAGCTGCAGGACGTTCTCGACGATGTTGCTGACGCGGGTGGCGTTGTTTTCCACGATGGTGGCGAGGCGCTGCTGGGCCGTATCCAGGTTTTCGCCCTCGCCGAGCAGCTGGGCGGCGTGGCTGAGGGCGCCGACGGGGTTGCGGATTTCGTGCGCGATACTGGCCGAGAGGCGCCCGAGCGCGGCGAGCTTGGCCTGCTGGGCTTTTTCGGACTGCAGGCTGGTGTCCTCGAGGAACACCAGCAACGCGCCGCTTTTGGGCCGCCCGATGGGGGCGAAGTAGGGCGTGATCTGGGTGCTGCCGTCGGCGGAGGGGAAGGCCGCGTGCTGGGCGCCCCGGGTCTCGGGGTTGCGCCAGGTGGCGACGGCCTGGGCGAGTTGCGATGACACCTTGTCGATGGCGACGCTGCGCCAGCCGGGGCCCACGCCCAGGTACTTGGCGGCGGCGTCGTTCATC
>JBLRXF010000536.1:0-506 GCA_047920875.1 Haliea sp.
ACCCCGTGCGCGCCGAGGCCAGCATGGCCTCGGCACGCCGGCACCTGTGGCGCCGCGACGACCGCCTGCTGCTCCTGCTCACGCCCCCGTTCGACCACGAGGGGCCGAATCCGGGCTACATCCGCGCCTACCCGCCCGGCGTGCGCGAGAACGGCGGCCAGTACACCCACGGCGCCGTGTGGGGCGCCTGGGCCATGGCCGACCTGGGCGACGGCGACGCCGCCGTCGAGCTGCTGCGCTCGCTCTCCGGCGCCACGCGCGCCGCCACCGCGGAGGCCGCCGAGCGCTACCGCGTCGAGCCCTACGTGGTCGCCGCCGACGTCTACGGCGCCGAGCCCTTCGTGGGCCGCGGCGGCTGGACCTGGTACACCGGCGCCGCCGGCTGGCTCTACCGCTTCGGCATCGAGCGCGTGCTGGGCCTGCGCCTGCGCGGCGACCGGCTCGAGATCGACCCGTGCATCGCGGCCGACTGGCCGGGGTTCAGCGTGGAGTTGCGGCAGTCTGGC
>JBLRXF010000537.1:0-501 GCA_047920875.1 Haliea sp.
TCATCATCTGGAAGCTGCCCTCACCGGTCACGCAGATCACCTCCTCGTCCGGATAGTGATGCTTGATGCCCATGGCGGCCGGAAAGCCGAAGCCCATGGTGCCGAGCCCGCCGGAGGTGATGAAGCGGTTGGGCTTGTCGAACTTGTAGTACTGGGCGGCAAACATCTGGTGCTGGCCGACATCCGTGGTCACATAGGCCTCACCACGCGTCAGGCGGCAGATCGCCTCGATCACTTCCTGAGGCTTGAGCTTCTCGCCTGGCCCGGAGGGTTCATAGAGCTTGTTGGCACGCTCCTCGCGCCAGTCATCGATCTTTTGCCACCATTCGGCCAGCGCCTCGGGATTGGCGATCTCCTTGCCCTGAATCAGGCTGATCATTTCGTCGATGACACTGGCCGCTGGCCCGACGATGGGGACGTCGGCGCGCACCGTCTTGGAAACCGAGCTCGGGTCAATATCGACGTGAATGATCTTGGCCGTCGGGCAGAACTTGGACGTAT